>JAJFIP010000047.1 GCA_021774875.1 Emcibacter sp. | reverse complement strand
GGTGTCAGGAAGAACCGAAAAATATGGGGGCATGGTCCTTCATTGAACCGCATCTTGAAGAAAGTCTGGCCAAGTGCAAAATGGCACCGGGAAGAGCAATTTATACTGGACGCGCTGCTGCGGCATCCCCGGCAACAGGACAGATGAGCTTGCATGTTAAACAACAGAAAGACCTGGTAGATCAGGCTTTGAAACTAAAATAAACTCTTGAAAGCAAAAGAGTATAAAAGGAGTAGGGCTTATGGCCATTGAAATTCACGTTCCGGTACTGGGCGAATCCGTGACCGAAGCAACCGTCGGCAAATGGTTTAAAGCTGTTGGCGATGCGGTTACTGTTGATGAGCCGATTTGTGAGCTGGAAACCGACAAAGTCGCACTGGAAGTTAATGCCACTGCCAGCGGAGCCTTGTCTGAAATTGTTGCCGAAGAGGGAGAGACGGTCGGGGTTGGCGCCCTGCTCGCAAAGATAGACGAAACCGCCCATGGTAAAGTTGCTGATACACCAACAACGCCCAAAGCGCAATCGGCACCTGCTGCCAAGGAAGCACCGGCAAAAGCACCATCAGGTGGTGTCCGGGCTTCTGCAGCCAAGGTTGCGGCTGAAAAGGCCGTTGATCTTGACAAGATAATCGGTACCGGACCGGATGGTGTAGTGACCAAGGCTGATGTCCTAAACTTCCTGGATGTGGGTGCTTCGGCTTCTGCGGCCCCGGCTTCTGCACCTGTGACAGCAGTTCGGCAGGAAATAAAGCCTAGTGAAGAAGTGGTTCCCATGACCCGCTTGCGCCGGACCATCGCCAAGCGGCTGAAGGATGCCCAGAATACCGCCGCCATGCTGACCACCTATAACGAGGTGGATATGTCGGCGGTGATCGCACTGCGCAATCAATATAAAAATATGTTTGAGAAGAAACATGGCTCCAAGCTTGGTTTTATGTCGTTTTTCGTCAAGGCCTGTGTCCAGGCACTGGGAGAAATACCAGAGGTCAACGCGGAAGTCCGTGATGATGCCATTGTCTATAAAAATTATTACCATATTGGTGTGGCAGCCAGCACGCCAGCAGGTCTTGTGGTGCCGGTCGTGCGTGATTGTCAGGACCGCAGTTTTTCCGAAATTGAAAAAGAAATTGTCCGCCTTGGCGGTCGCGCCCGAGACGGCAAACTGAGTATGGATGAAATGCAGGGCGGAACCTTTACCATTTCCAACGGCGGTATCTTTGGCTCGCTGTTATCCTCCCCTATTCTTAATGCTCCGCAATCAGGCATTCTGGGTATGCACGCCATAAAGGAAAGGGTCATGGTTGAAAATGGCCAGATGGTGATCAAGCCGATGATGTATCTGGCGTTGAGTTATGACCACCGGGTTGTGGACGGCAAAGGGGCAGTAACCTTCCTCGTGCGGGTAAAAGAATGTCTGGAAGACCCCCAACGTCTTGTGCTGGATTTATAAGGAAAACAAATGTCAGATAATTTTGATGTGGTTATCATTGGTGGCGGTCCGGGCGGTTATGTCTGTGCTATCCGGGCGGCGCAACTGGGTCTGAAAGTGGCCTGTGTTGAAATGCGCGGGGTTCTTGGCGGCACCTGCCTTAATGTGGGCTGTATGCCGTCAAAGGCACTGCTCCATGCTTCCGAGCTTTATGAGGAAGCCGAGCATGGCATGGCTAAATTCGGTATCAAGACCGGAAAAATCTCCATCGATATTGCCGAACTGATGGTGTCCAAGGATGAAACCGTCAAGGGGCTGACGGACGGTGTGGCTTATCTGTTAAAAAAGAACAAGGTCGAATATATTGAAGGCCGTGGCACAATTCTGGGGCGGGGCAGTGTCAAAGTTGATCTAGGCGCTGGTGGTGGTCGACAGTTGGCGACCAAGGACATCGTCATTGCCACTGGCTCCGATGTGATGAGTCTGCCCGGCATTGATATTGATGAAAAGCGGATTGTGTCGTCTACCGGGGCATTGAGTTTGTCCAGGGTTCCCAAACATATGGTGGTTATTGGTGGCGGGGTAATCGGGCTGGAGCTGGGGTCGGTATGGAAACGTCTGGGGGCAGAGGTTACGGTGGTAGAGTTTATGGACCGGATAACGCCTGAAATGGACGGTGAGGTCAGCAAAACTTTTCAGCGTATCCTGAAAAAACAGGGCTTTAAAATCAAGCTGAAATCAAAAGTCACTGCGGTCAAGAAAACTAAAGCCGCGCTGAGTGTTTCCGTTGAACCGGCAGCTGGTGGCGATGGGGAACAGATCAAATGCGATACAGTTCTGGTGGCGGTTGGTCGCAAACCCTATACCCAGGGTCTAGGGCTGGAAAAAGCCGGTATCAAGATGACCGATCGGGGTCAGGTGGAAATTGACGGTCATTTCCAGACCAATGTCAAAGGCATTTATGCCATTGGTGATGTGGTGCGCGGCGCCATGCTCGCCCATAAGGCCGAGGACGAAGGCACAGCGGTGGCTGAAATTATCGCGGGCTTTGCCGGTCATGTGAATTATGATGCCATTCCGGGCGTGATCTATACCATGCCGGAGGTAGCCAGTGTGGGTAAAACCGAAGAAGCCCTTAAAGCCGATGGTACAGAATATATCGTCGGCAAATTCCCGTTCACCGCCAATAGCCGGGCCAAGGCCAACCGCCAGACCGATGGCTTTGTCAAAATTCTGAGCAGTGCCGCCACTGACAAAGTTCTTGGTGCCCATATCATCGGGGCCGATGCGGGCAATATGATCGCTGAATTAACTTTGGCTGTGGAAAAAGGCATCACTGCCGAAGATCTGGCTTACACTTGCCACGCTCACCCCACAGAAACCGAAGCCGTGCGCGAAGCCGCTATGGCAACAGATGGCCGTGCTGTTCATATGTGAGAAGAAAGCCATTTTTCGAGCTGTGTGACATCGCCCTCGGACCATGTCAGGCCGAGCTTGGTTCGGCGCCATAAGATGTCTTCAGCAGTAACAGCCCACTCCTCATTAATCAGAAATTCCGCTTCATAGTCATAGAGACCGGGGCCAATCAGTCTTGTCTCATCCCCCCGGCCCGCCAGCATATCATCAATTCGGGTGCCGTAATGATGGGCATATCTGGTGCAGAGATCCTTATCCAGCCAGCTGTATTTTTCTTGTTGTTGCTGAATAAATTTTTTCATGTCCGGGATATTACCGCCGGGAAGCGGGGCGGTTTCAGTCCAGTGCTCAGCCATTTCGGGGAAGAATTTTTCCAGTCTTTCAAGTGCTTCTTCTGCCAGATGGCGGTAAGTGGTGATCTTGCCGCCAAAGACAGACAGTAGCGGTGCGCCGCCATCCTCACGTAACGCCAGCACAAAGTCCCGGGTTACTGCGCTGGCTTCCTTGGTGGCATCATCATAAAGCGGTCTGACGCCAGCATAATGGGAGACCACATCTTGCGCTGACAGGGGCTTGCCCTTGGGGCGAAAATAAGCGTTGATATGGTGGCATAGATAGTCAATTTCATCATCAGAGATATGAACTGTCGCCGGGTCGCCGTCAAAAGGAACGTCAGTGGTGCCGATCAGAGTAAATTGGCCCTGATAGGGAATGGCAAAAATAATCCGGCCATCCTTATTTTGCAGAATATAAGAGTCATTGCCGTCAAACAGCTTATTGACGATAATATGGCTGCCCTTGACCAGTCGCAATCGGTTATGGGCGGGTAGAGACAGGCCATCATTTATTATGTCTGACACCCAGGGCCCGGCAGCATTAACAATGGCTTTGGCGGTGATATTTCTATTGCCGGATATTTCGGCTTGCCAGTGGTCGCCAACCTTCTGAGCCGAAATAAATTTTGTCCGGGTCAGGATTTCAGCCCCGTGATCTTTGGCATCCAGCGCATTGAGTAGTACTAGCCGTGCATCATCGACCCAGCAATCGTAGTAAGTGAAGGCATCGGTGAAGCGGGGGTGAAGTGGGCTATCATCTTTTAGCTTGATTTGCTTTGAACTGCCCAGCGTTTTCCTCATGCCCAGATGATCATAGAGGAACAATCCTATTCTGATCATCCATTTAGGCCGCAGATGTTTTTCATGGGGCAGGATAAATTTCATTGGGTGAATGATATGGGGGGCGGCTTTCAGCAATATTTCCCGCTCGTTCAGGGCTTTCCTGACCAGCAGGAATTCGTAATATTCCAGATAACGCAAACCGCCGTGGATCAGCTTGGTGCTACGGGAAGATGTGGCAGAGGCCAGATCATCCATTTCCACCAGCAGAACTTTCAGACCCCGCCCGGCAGCATCGCGGGCGATGCCTGTGCCATTAATACCGCCACCGATAATCAGCAGGTCATAATTTATTTCCAAATCATTTTCCATTGGATGTATATTAATCTCTATGGGAGAATTCACAACAGGGAGTTTCATATGACAAGCTATATTCTGGCCATTGATCAGGGAACCACCAGCACACGCGCCATGATATTCGATGATCAGGGCAGGGCTATATCTTCTCACCAAAAAGAATTCACCCAGTATTTCCCACAGGATGGCTGGGTTGAGCATGATGGTATGGAAATAATCCAAACCGTGATCGAAACCGTCAGGGAAGCTCTGGACAGTTTGCCTGAGGCGGTGTCACCTAAAGCTATTGGCATTACCAACCAGCGGGAAACCACCCTGATCTGGGACCGGGGCACTGGTGAGCCGATCTGTCCGGCAATTGTCTGGCAGGACCGCAGAACGGCTGATTTCTGTGGTCTATTGAAGCAGGACGGTTATGAGGATATGGTCAGTGAAAAGACCGGACTTTTACTGGACCCGTATTTTTCCGCTACAAAAATAACATGGATTCTGGATAATGTGCCAGGAGCGCGGGACAGAGCAAAAAAGGGTGAACTGGCCTTTGGCACGGTGGACAGTTTTATTTTATGGCATCTGACAGAAGGGCAGGTCCATGCCACTGATATGACAAATGCGTCCCGGACCATGCTGTATAATATTCATGATCTGGCATGGGACAAGGATTTGCTGAAAATGTTTGATGTGCCGGAAGCATTACTGCCTTCGGTGCATGCCTGTGATCATTATTTTGGCGATACGGGCAAGAGTTTATTCGGAAAATCCATTCCCATTACCGCCATCGCTGGCGACCAGCAGGCCGCCCTGATAGGCCAGAATTGCTTAGCTGCGGGCCAGATCAAATGCACATACGGCACCGGCGGTTTTATCATGATGCACACAGGTGATAAAATTATCCGGTCACAGAACCGTCTGTTGACCACGGTGGCATATAAGATGCAGGGCAAAGTCGCCTATGCCCTTGAGGGGAGTTTTTTTAGTGCTGGCTCGGCGGTGCAGTGGCTCAGGGATGGATTGAAGATAATCCGGGCCGCCTCTGAAACCGAAGAACTCGCGCGGTCTATCGACAGTTGTAACGGCGTCACTATGGTGCCAGCCTTCACCGGCCTCGGTGCTCCTCACTGGAATCCTGAAGCCAGAGCAACTTTATTTGGCATCACCCGCGCAACGGGTATTGCCGAAATCGCACGGGCGACACTGGAATCTGTCGGCTTTCAAACAGCTGATTTACTGGATGCCATGCAGCAGGACACCGGGATGTCTATTGATGCTTTAAAGGTGGATGGCGGCATGGTGGAAAATAAGTGGCTGCTACAGTTTCTGGCCGATATTATGCAGCTAAAAGTGGTTCGGTCGGAGGTTTCTGAAACAACGGCTCTGGGCGTGGCACTACTGGCGGGTGTCGGGGTTGGCCTGTTTAACAAGGTTAATAAATTGTCAATATTTAATCATTATTATAATATTACGAAACCGGAAATGGTTACAGATGAGACTATATTGCATAAGAAAAATTGGGAAAATGCTGTAGAATCAGCCTGTTATTATTCCGGTAAATAAAAGAATAGTTTTTTTTCTTCACGCAAGATGAAAAATAGTATATAAGAATAACACTATATAAAAAAACATTTATAAAGTTTCACACAAGAAACACGTAAATAATTACTTGGCAGATTCAACAAAATGGTAGAATGGGATGACTAATTTAGCAAATATGATTGACCTCGATAAACTGCAGCATAATTCTTTTGAAGCGGCAGATTTTCTTAAAACACTGGCAAATTCAAATCGACTGGTAATCTTGAGCCGACTTCTCGGCAATGAGACCTGCGTTGGTGACCTGGAAAAAAATCTTAATATTTCCCAGTCAGCTTTGTCACAGCACCTCAGCCGCATGCGGGCAGAGGGACTAGTGGCGACCCGCAGGGAAAGCCAGCAGATTTTTTATCGCATTAAAGATCCGCGGGTGGCAGAGATGCTGAAATTGACTTACGATCTTTTTTGTCATGAGGAATTGGCCCAGGCCGTATAAGTATAAGGCCGGATAATTTTTTGTAAAAACCAGCCGTTTCAGGCTGGTTTTTTCTTTTGACAAGATGTATGCAGACTTATAAACTCGCCTTCAAATAGTAAAATAATTGTTCGGGGGATGTTATGCGCCGTCTTTTTTTTCTTTTCTTTTTAATCTATCCATTTGTTGTCGGCCATGCCTATGGCGCAGAAGAGAAATTTTCTATTTCTGCGGAAACTTTTGGCCAGCTCAGAAATATCACGAAAGTTCAATTGTCACCCAATGGTAAACGGGTGGCTTCTTTAAGAAATTTTAAGGGGCAAATGGCCCTTGTCACCGAAAGTCTTGATCCAGCGGAAAAGGGCCAGATTTATGTATCAGGATCCGGTGGAGGTGAATTTAGATGGTTCCGTTGGCTAAATAATGACCGCCTTGCCGTTAGTATTGGTTTTGCTGCCAAACGCTATGGCAATAATTCCACAGAAACGCGATTTGTTGCCATAGACTGGGACAAGAAAAACCCTATTAATTTGGTGAAAAAACAAAAAGTTAGGAATTGGGGGAGTATAAGTTCGTATATGTGGGTATCACAATTTCAGGATAACGTGATCAGTTACCTGTCCGATGATTCTGACCATATTTTGCTGGCCCTTGATGGGGAAAAGATAAATTATCCTGATGTTTACCGGGTTAATATCCATACAGGTGATAGAAAAAGAGTATTGAAATCGAAAGAAAATGTTATTGCCTGGAAAGCGGATGAGAAAGGTGCCATCAGATTGGGTATCAGTCATTATAAAGCCAAAACGCGCATTATATATCGGGAGACAGGGAAAGGGTCATGGAAGACAATCGCCAGATATGACGTTATTGATGATGATATTCCTTTTTCTTTCTACGGATTCAGCTCAGATCCAAAGGTAATTTATGTAACTAAACTGGATGAGCAGGGAGAGCAGGCATATTACAGATATGACATGGATAAAGGGGAGTTTATAGAGAAAATTACCAATAAAGATGGGGCTAATGTCACCGGAATAGATATTGATAAGGCGGGGAATATTGAAGACTATACCTATCTGGATGACAATGAAGAAACCGTTCATAAAAGCAAATTATGGCGTAGTTTATCCAGAATGCTGGATAAGAATTTTCCCGATCATGAAGCCTATATCACGTCCTATAGCAAAGACAAGAAACAATTTATCATTTATGTTTATTCGGCAACAAACCCGGGGGATTATTATTTTCTGGATTTGAACTCCGGAAGGCTGGACTGGTTTTCGGAAGTTTATCCGGGTCTTGATGATGACAAGCTGTCGCCGATGAAATCTGTGACTTATCAGGCTCGTGACGGGCTGGAGATTCAAGCCTATCTGTCTTTACCCATGGGTATTTCAGAAGACAATGCGAAAAACCTGCCCACGGTTATCATGCCCCATGGCGGGCCGTTTGCCCATGATAGTTATGGCTATGATTATTGGGTGCAGTTTTTGACCACCCGTGGTTATGCGGTGTTGCAGATGAATTATCGTGGCTCAACTGGCAAAGGACAGGAATTTGAAGAAATGGGACATAATGAATGGGGCGGCAAGATGTTGGATGACATCAATGACGGCACCCGCTGGATGATTGCCGAGGGATATACCGATCCAAAACGTATTTGTATCGTTGGCGGCAGCTACGGTGGCTATGCCGCTTTGCAAAATCTGGTCAAGGAACCTGATTTTTATAAATGTTCTGTATCCCTTGCCCCGGTGACCGATATGCTGACATTTTTTCGTAATGCCAGAAAATATTTGGGGCTGAAAGACAGATATTTACCTTATATCCGTAATGAAGAAGGCTCACTTTCTGATATTTCCCCTTACCGTCATGTTGATAAAATCAATGTGCCAGTGTTGCTGTTCCATGGAACGGATGACAGGAGCGTGGATTATAAACATAGTAAGATGTTTGCCAAAGCCATGAAGAAAAAGAAGAAAAATATCCGCTTTATCACCCTGGAAGACGGCGATCATCACCTGAGCCGACAAAAACACCGGATCAAATTTTTTCAGGAAATGGAAAAATTCCTTAAGAAAAATCTCTAATCTACACCATCAGTAATAGCCGTACCCACATGGCAAGCACAGTGACCATACCGCAGAAAAAAATCAGCAGCCGATGGTAAACTTTATTATAGGTGGTGTGGATGAAAGCCTGTACCAGCCGGAGGGCGAAGAAAATATAGGCCATATAGACAAAGACCGTATCTTCTATTTTGAGAGCTAAAATCGCGACACAAACTGCATAAAATAGCACAGGTACTTCATATAAATTTGACCATTGCCGGGTTATTTTCTGTACATAGGTAGGCGGGGTATCATTTAAAAATTCCCGGAAATAACTTGGCTTTACATCGCCCTCTTTAACAGCTTTTAATCTGCTGGTAATTATTAAGCTTGAATATAATAATGTAAAAATGGCCAGTAGGCCCATGGGATAAATGACACTCATATTTATTAATCCTTGATAATTGCGTTTTGTGACCTTACTAACTCAGTTGTACATAATTATTAAGTACAATACCTGATTTGGCTTTCATGCCTGTGATGGCTAATGTAACATACAACTGGAATTAAGTAGGATTATTTATGACGTCACGATCTGTATTTACCTGTAAAAAGCATCTTTTTGATATTCCTGAGCATGTGACTTATCTCAATGCTGCCTATATGTCACCGATCATGAAAGAAGCGGTCATAATGGGGCAACAGTCGGTGGCGCGGAAATTACATCCATGGGAAACGGATATTTCGGATTTTTTTGATCCGCCTGATCGGGCCAGCACCCTTATGGCGGATATGATCGGCGCCCGGCCTCGGGATATAGCCCTGATACCTTCCGTTTCTTATGGTATGGCCACAGCGGTGCGAAATTTGCCCTTGTCAGCGGGGCAAAAAATCCTTGTTCTGGCGGATCAGTTTCCCTCCCATATTTATCCGTGGCAGGAAATGGCTAAAGCCCATCAGGCACAGGTGGTTACCATCCCCCGCCCGCAGAATGGTGACTGGACCGCGTACTTATGTGATGCCATTGATCAGGATGTGGCTATTGTTGCTTGCCCAAATGCCCACTGGACAGATGGCAGTCGGGTTGATCTGGTCAAAGTAGGGCAAACATGCCGGAAAAATGGGGCCGCACTTGTGCTGGATCTGACCCAGTCTTTGGGCGTGATGCCTTTTTCAGTGCGTGATGTGGACCCTGATTTTATGATTGCCGTCACCTATAAATGGCTGCTTGGCCCCTATAGTTATGGCTTTCTTTATGTGGCTCCGCGTCATCAGAACGGGGTGCCAGTGGAAGAAAACTGGATTGCCCGTAAGGGCTCGGAGGATTTCGCGAGGCTTGTTGATTATCAACCGGAATATCGACCGGGCGCAGACCGTTTTAGTGTCGGGGAACGTAGTAATTTTATGCTTACGCCCATAGCTATTCACGCCCTGGAGATGTTAAATGAATGGGGGGCGGATGCAATAGCCACTTACCTGTCGGGGTTGACAGATATGATCGCTGACAAGGCGCAGGACATGGGGCTGAAAGTTGCAGATAAGGCACATCGCTCGCCCCATCTTATTGGACTTGATTTTAAGGGTGGTGCGCAGGGTGGTCTGAGGGATTCTCTGGCCGCCCGGAATATTTTCGTCAGTGTTCGCGGACATAGCATCCGGGTTGCTGCTCATGTATATAATGACCAGCAGGATGTGGAAAAGCTGTTCTCAGCATTGGAGGATTTGTTGTAATTATGGGAATTTTTGGTAAACAGGAAAGGGTGAATGTGGAAATAGAGCGCAAATTCCTGCTCTTGACCAACCCTGATGTAAAACCGGAGCGTAGCTATAAGATCATTCAGGGCTATATTGCCCGCGAAGGCGGCAATGTGGTGCGTATCCGCCAAAAAGATGACAGTTATATCCTGTCCGTAAAAACCCCCGCCAAAGGCAGGGGCCGCTATGAAATTGAAACTACTGTCAATGGCGCTGAAGCCGAGGTATTATTTGCCGCTTGTGCTCACCCTCTCATCGCAAAAATCAGGGAGATTTATCCCATAGGCAACCATATCTGGGAAGTAGATATTTTTAAGGGGGCAAACAAGGGCTTGATTGTCGCGGAGGTTGAGCTGTCTGCTGAGGATGAAAAAGTCAACCTGCCCGAATGGATCGGCCCGGAGGTCACGGGCTTTCAGAAATTTTATAACGCTAACCTGTCGCTGAACCCATTCAAAAGCTGGGGTGTCAAATATGACGATCTGGTTGAACGTATGAGTGTCTGAAAATTATTTCACCGTCAAAACTTCATAAGCGGTGATGATCTGCTGGAATTTTATCGCGGCATCACTGTCATCCAGATTGGTGTCGGGGTGGTAGAGCTTGGCCATGCGGCGGTAGGCTGTCTTGATCTCGGCAGTGGTGGCATCATCATCAAGGTCAAGGATGGTCAGGGCATCTGAACGTCTACGGTCTTTGCCATAAGTTTCTTCGCCCATATCGTAGGCCCCGCTGGTTTTATAGCCTTTGGCTTTTCGCATTTCTTCCTGCGCCCGCTTAAAGGCTTCTTCCTTGCTCAGGCCTTCAAAATAATTCCAGCTGCGGTTAAATTCAGCAATATGAGTTTCGCAGAACTGCCACTTATCCTTACTGTCCGGTGATTTGGGCGCGGGGAATTCACCTTTGCTGTCACAGCCGTCATGATCGCATATGCGGACCTGTATCGGGTCGCGCATTGAGTCATATCCGTTCCACCGGGGGAAGGTTGATGATTTTGATTTTTTCATACTTGAGCGACTTGATTTTCCTGTTGATTCTTCACAAACTATCAGTATATCAGGCACTAGAGAATAGGGCCAGCCGCTTTCACACTTTCATCCACATGGGTTTCATATTCGGTGAAATTATTACGAAACAGACCAACCAGATGGGCGGCCTGAGCGTCATAGGCATCGCCATCAGCCCACGTTCCGCGCGGGTCAAGAACGGCACTATCCACGCCGGGACAGCTTAAAGGGATTTCAAAGCCGAAATTGGGGTCAATGCGAAATTCCACATCATTCAGAGTGCCGTCCAATGCCCCGTGCAGCAGGGCCCGGGTATATTTGATCGGCATCCGGTGACCAACACCGTAAACGCCGCCAGTCCAGCCGGTATTGACCAACCAGCAGGTGACCTCATGTCTGGCAATTTTTTCCCGCAACAGGTTGCCGTAAACGGACGGGTGACGCGGCATGAATGGCGCGCCGAAACAGGCGGAGAAAGTTGCCACGGGTTCTTTACCCAGACCCTTTTCAGTTCCCGCCACTTTCGCGGTATAACCGGACATAAAGTGATACATGGCCTGTTCCGGTGTCAATCGTGCCATGGGCGGCATCACACCAAAGGCATCGGCAGTCAGCATGATAATATTTTTCGGGGGGCTGCCAACGCCGCCTTCTGTGGTGTTCGGGATAGAGGTAATGGGATAGGCCGCGCGGGTATTTTCCGCTTTGGTGCCGTCATCCAGATCAAGCTCGCGTGTGTCAGGGTCAATAACCACATTTTCCAGAACCGTACCAAACATGGATGTAGTGGCATAGATTTCAGGCTCGGCTTCCTGTGACAGACGGATAACTTTGGCATAACAGCCACCCTCGAAGTTAAAAACCGATGTATCGGACCAGCCATGTTCATCATCGCCGATCAACCGGCGTTCAGGGTCGGCAGACAGGGTTGTTTTGCCAGTGCCGGACAGTCCGAAAAAGATGGCAGTATCACCGTCATTGCCAATATTGGCAGAACAATGCATGGGCATGATACCCTGTTCCGGTAACAGGTAGTTGAGGATAGAAAAGACTGATTTTTTCATTTCACCGGCATAGGAGGTTCCGGCGATCAGAACCAGTTTCTTAGCCATATTGAGGGTGATCACGGTTTCACTGTTGGTGCCAACCTCTGCCGGGTCAACTTTCATTTCCGGGGCATGAAGGATGGTGAATTCAGGCAGGAAATCCGCAAGCGCGGCAACGTCCGGCCTGACCAGAAGGTTGCGGATAAACAGGCTGTGCCAGGGGCTAGGGCTGATTGCCCTGACAGAAATCCGGTGTGCCGGATCAGTGCCGCCGTAAAGATCCTGCACATAAAGATCACGCTGCTCAAGATAATTCAGGATCTGGCTGTGGATTTTGTCAAAATTTTCTTCGGAGATCGAGGCATTGACCTTACCCCACCAGATATTGTCTTTGGAACTGGCCTCTTTGACGATGAATTTGTCAGTGGCACTCCGGCCCGTATGGACCCCGGTTTCTACCACAAGGGCACCGCCTTTACCGACGATGCCCAAACCCAGTTTGATGGAATGTTCATAGAGAATTTCCGTTCCCATATTCCAGTGTATATTTTTATCACTGGAGAGATTGTGCCGGGCCAGCCCGCTAGAGCTAATATATTTGCCGATATTATTCATTCTACACATTGTCCTTAATTATTTTTATTTCTCAATTCTGCCTTAGTTGAACTCTAGGGTCTGTTGAGAATATTTTTTGTATCCAGAGGGAATCGCCCATATGCTATTCGAAATCAAGCATCAATCTTATAAAAATATGATACTTTTATTAAAGCTTTGAAAAATATATATAATATATTCAATCACCGCGTGATGTATCTTTCGGGAATGACTTACTATAGCAAAAAAATCATGCTAATCTTCAGAAGATTCGCTCGCAAAAGAGGAAAAACAACCTGATGGCTGCCAAAATAACACTTGTAGATGATGACCAGAATATTGTGACCTCAGTCAGCATGGCGCTGGAAGCAGAAGGCTTTGAGGTGACAAGCTACCCAGATGGTTCTGCGGCTCTGGAAGGCTTCGCAATCAACCAGCCTGATCTTGCGGTTCTGGATATAAAAATGCCCCGAATGGATGGGATGGAACTGTTGCGCAGACTCCGGGCCAGCCATGACTTTCCGGTTATTTTCCTCACCTCCAAGGATGACGAGATTGACGAGATGCTGGGTCTTAAAATGGGTGCCGATGATTATATCACCAAGCCCTTTTCCCAGCGACTTCTGATCGAACGTATCAGAACCATTCTGCGCCGGGTCGATGCGGTGCGGAAAAAGGGTCAGAAATCAGGACCAGAAGGCGAGGATGAGGGTGGCGTCCTCATTCGGGGGCGACTGAAACTTGATCCGGTGCGCCATATCTGTGAATGGGATGGAAAAGATGTCAGACTGACAGTGACAGAATTTTTAATTCTGGAAGCTCTGGGCCACCGTCCAGGCCATGTGAAAAGCCGGGATCAACTTATGGATATCGCCTATAACGATGACGTATATGTAGACGACCGGACCATCGATAGCCATATCAAACGGCTAAGAAAGAAATTCCGCAATGTGGACCCGGAATTCGATTGCATCGAAACATTATATGGTGTCGGATACCGATATAGTGAAAGCTGAACCGGATCAGGAGAGTGACAAGGCTGACAGCGTTAAGCTGTTGCGTTCAAAACGGCGGGTATCGCCGCTTACCTTTCGGATATTAGCCGTTAATCTGATCGCCCTTGGCTTCCTCGCGGCTGGCATTCTCTATACAGATCAATATCAGGTAACTATGATCCAGTCTCGTATTGACGCCTTGATCAAGGATGCAGAAGTGATGGCCGGTGCTCTGGGTGAGGCAGCAACGGCAACCACAGTCAAGAGCGAACTACGCCTCAAACCAGCAGAACAGATTATTGTCCGGGTGGTGGGTGTGACAAGTAACCGTACCCGGCTGTTTGGTCTGGATGGCAATTTATGGCTTGATAGCCGGGATCTGGCGGTTGATCAGTCGGTGATCATCGACTTGTTGCCCCGGCATGAGGGGTTGGGATTTTTCTGGGACTGGCTGGCAGACAATATGAACCGGGCTCTGGACAGTTTGCACAGGCGACAAAAGTTAGAACTTTATCACGAGGTTAAAGACCAGATAGCCAGCCATTATCCGGAAGTGGAAAGTGCGTTGGAAGGATATACCGAATACCGGATCAGGCAGTTATCTGACGGTGCGGAGATTATTACCGTTGCCGTTCCGGTGCAACGCTTTCGACGGGTGCTGGGGGCTGTGCTGCTGTCTGCGGATACCCGTGATATTCGGTCCGCATTGCGAGATACCCGCAGGACTTTTCTCAATTTTTTTGGTGTTGTGCTTTTGCTTACCCTGCTGTTGTCCCTGTTTCTGGCCAGAACCATTGTCCAGCCTATTTTATTACTGGCGAAATCTGCGGACCGGATCAGTGCCGGAACCCATACCGGGGCTGATATTCCCGACTATTCCTCACGCAATGATGAGGTGGGCGACCTGTCCCGGTCCTTAAAAGACATGACCATGACGCTGGCGCGGCAGATTGATGCAGTGGCCGCCTTTGCTGCTGATGTATCCCATGAGCTGAAAAATCCGCTGACCTCGCTCAGGAGTGCAGTGGAAACTTTGTCCCTTGTCAGGGGCGATGATGTGAGGACCGATGAAGACAAGGTAAAATTACTTGGCATTATCAAGGATGATGTGGGGCGGCTGGACCGGCTGATTACCGATATTTCCAATGTGTCTCGTCTGGATGCAGAAATATCCCGTAGCAAGATGACGGAGGTCAATTTGAAAACCATGCTGGAAACATTGGTTGATCTTTATGACAGCTCCCAGAATGACAAATGTCCAGCCTTGCATTTAGAGATTACCCACCTAAAAAACAAGAAAAACTCAGACAAGGCCTTTACTGTTTGCGGTCTGGAAGGACAGCTTGGACAGTTGTTCCGTAATTTGATTGATAACGCTATTTCTTTTTCTCAGCCGGAAAGTAATATCTGGCTCAGGCTTGGTCAGGCCAAAGACACTGTGCAGGTGGTGATTGAGGATGAGGGGCAGGGTATCCCCGAAGACAGGCTGGAAGATATTTTTGATCGCTTTTATACTGAACGCCCTAAAGACGAGGCTTTTGGCAAACATTCGGGGCTTGGGCTTAGCATTTGCAAGCAGATTGTCGAAGCTCATGGCGGGGCGATCATTGCCGAGAATCGCCGAAAAGTGAAGGGAGCGCGATTCATTGTCCAACTACGCCACATGACGGGCAAATTGGATATGATCTCATGACGCTTGTTCACGCCACGGGAATTTTTTTTGACGGTAAAGGCATATTGTTAAAGGGTCCATCCGGGTCGGGCAAATCTGATTTGGCCCTCAGATTGATGACGCTCGGTGCGGAACTGGTGGCGGATGACTATGTGGAGGTCACCCGAAATAAAAATGACCGCCTGATGATGGCAACTCCAGAAAATATTGCCGGTATGATTGAAGTTCGCAATGTGGGGATACTGGCAGTTCCTTTTCAACCCATGGCTGAAATTGATCTGGTGCTCTGTCTGGTGGCCCAGGATGAAATTCATCGCCTTGAAAGACTGCCGGAAGCTAAGACCATAACATTGGAAGGCGGGAATATTCAGTGTCTTGATTTTTATGCTCATGAGATTTCTGCGCCAGAAAAACTTCGGGCCGCATTGAGAATTTTATCTCAGAAATATTGACTCCGGCACTTTCCTAGCGCAGTTTAGGAATATGAGTATGCAACCCAACAAGGCCATAAAATTATACCTGATTACCGGACTTTCCGGTGCAGGCAAGTCTTCGGCATTGAAAGTGCTGGAAGATATGGATTACGAGGCCATTGACAATCTTCCGGTATCGCTGCTGACCAATGTGGTTGATATGGTACTTTCAGATAGTGAAAGCGGCCAGCATCCGGCGCTGGCCATTGGAGTTGATGCCCGTACCCGGAATTTTCAACCGGAAATAATTCATAAAAGTCTGGAAGAACTCAGGGCACGAGAAGACATCATTTTAAAAATCCTCTATTTTGACAGCAATAACGAGGTGCTGGCCAAAAGGTTTACTGAAACCCGGCGCAAGCATCCTCTGGCCGGGGGCAGGCAGGTCACAGATGGTATTGTCCGTGAGCGTCGGATGATGGATGTGCTCAGGGCGGAAGCGGATTTTATTTTTGATACCTCAGACCTTGGCGTTCAGGAATTACGCCAGATACTCAGGCAACAGTTTGAACGCGTGCATGGTGGTGATTTGAGCATTATGATTTCTTCATTTGCCTTTCCACGAGGTCTGCCGCGTGATGCTGATCTGGTGTTTGATGTGCGCTTTTTACGCAACCCTCATTATGTGGAGAACCTGAAACCCCTGACCGGATTGGATAAGGAAATACAGGATTATGTGGAACAGGATGACAGATTTGCCGAATTCTGCTCTAAAATAAGTGACTTGATCTTTTTCTCCTTGCCTGAGTATAAGAAGGAAGGCAAGTCATATCTAAAGATTGCCTTTGGCTGCACGGGTGGACGACACCGCTCGGTATTTATGGCTGAAAGGATGACAATGTTGATAAATAATAAAGGGTTTAAAGCGAACCTGTATCACAGGGAATTAAAGCTGGAAAAGTTTAAGACCTGAAAGAGCTAGGATGGAAAATAAATGATTGGCATGGTAGTTGTGACCCACGGACGACTGGCAGAAGAATTTGTTTCAGCAATGGAACATGTGGTCGGTCCGCAAAAAGCCGTCCGGTCCATATGTATAGGGCCTGATGATGATATGGAACAGCGACGGCAGGATATTCTGAATGCGGTCAAGGATGCAGATCAGGGCGACGGCGTAATATTACTGACTGATATGTTCGGCGGCACGCCGTCCAATCTTGCCATTTCGATCATGGAAAATGCCAATGTAGAGGTTATTGCCGGTATTAATCTGCCTATGCTAATCAAGCTCGCCAGTGTTCGCATGGTTTGCACCATGGAAGAAGCCATTAATGCGGCACAGGATTCTGGCCGCAAATATATAAATATAGCCTCTCAGGTATTGTCCGGGGATAATAGGTGAGTGAGCGATCTTCTGCCCTGCCACCCGATATTCGAAAAATCATAATCCAGAATGAACGTGGCCTTCATGCCCGGGCATCGGCAAAATTTGTCGGTGTAGCGGAAAAATTCGATACGGAAATTCTGGTCTCCAAAGACGGGACAGAAGTGGTCGGCACCTCCATCATGGGATTGATGATGCTGGCGGCGGCCAAGGGCGAGTCGGTGACCTTGAAAGCTGCCGGTGATTTAGGCAGAAAAGCATTGGACGCGCTGGAAAAACTGATAGAAAATAAATTTGGCGAAGATTAGGTATTCCTTAAATATTCTCCTGTATATACCATATAACAATATAAACATTTCTTTATGCTTGTTATGACAGTGATCCGCTGTTATAAGCGTGGCATATATTTTTTTACAGGAAGAAAAACACGTCATGAGCGACTTTACCGATTATAAAATTGCCGATATTTCTCTGGCCGACTGGGGCCGCAAGGAAATCAATATTGCTGAAACCGAAATGCCCGGTCTTATGGCATTGCGAGAAGAATTTGGTCCGAGCCAACCCTTGAAAGGGGCGCGTATTGCCGGTTGTCTGCATATGACTATTCAGACGGCGGTATTGATGGAAACCCTGATCGCTCTTGGGGCGGAAATTCGCTGGTCCAGCTGCAATATTTTCTCAACTCAGGATCAGGCGGCGGCGGCTATGGCTGTGGCGGCTATCCCGACATTTGCCTGGAAGGGTCTGACGGAGGAGGAATTTCTCTGGTGTATCCGCGAAACCATTGTTGGCCCCGATGGCTGGCGACCAAATATTATTCTGGATGATGGTGGTGATCTGACGGCGATGATATATGATGATTTTCCGGAATTGCTGGACGATATTCGCGGCATTTCCGAGGAAACCACTACTGGTGTTCTGCGGCTGTACCAGATGGAACAGGAAGGCACGCTCACGGTTCCGGCCATCAATGTCAATGACAGCGTCACCAAGTCCAAATTTGACAATCTTTACGGTTGCCGGGAAAGTCTGGTTGACGGAATCAAGCGGGCTACTGATGTTATGGTTGCGGGGAAAATTGCTGTTATTGGCGGCTACGGTGATGTGGGCAAGGGTTCTGCGGCCAGCCTGCGTAATCAGGGGGCACGGGTTCTGATCACTGAAATCGATCCCATATGTGCACTTCAGGCTGCTATGGAAGGCTATGAAGTTGTCACTATGGATGAGGCCGCCAGAATTGGCGATATTTTTGTCACCTGTACTGGCAACAAGGATATTATCACCATTGATCATATGCGTGATATGAAAGATCGGGCCATAGTCTGCAATATTGGTCATTTTGATTCTGAAATCCAGATTGCCGCACTGGAAAATTACCAGTGGGAAGAAGTCAAGCCACAGGTTGATGAAGTAATTTTCCCGGATGGCAAACGTCTGATAGTTCTGGCCAAGGGCCGTCTGGTAAATCTGGGTTGTGCCACAGGGCATCCCAGCTTTGTCATGAGCGCCTCTTTCACCAATCAGGTCATGGCACAGATGGAATTATGGAATAATTCGGCCAGCTATGACAATAAGGTGTATGTCCTGCCGAAACATCTGGATGAAAAAGTTGCGTCATTGCATCTGGATAAGCTGGGTGTCAAACTTACCAGACTTTCCAATGAGCAGGCCGATTATATAAATGTAAGTGTTGACGGACCATTCAAGCCGGAGCATTATCGCTACTGATTTTCTGAATCGACCAGATATAACAGGCTTCCTTTTTTATGCCGATAGTCTATGATTATATCCACGTTAACGTCTGTGGAAGGGTTCATGGTCATCTGGCCGTTAAAATTAGCAAGAGGGACACTGGCACTCTTAGCCGCCATAATATTTGGCGGTACTGTGCCTTTATTTGCGGCACCCCTGATTCCCGTTAATCCTGACAATGGGCAGATTTTATACTTGGGAGTGTTTCTTTTCCTGACCCTGTGTCTGATTTTCTGGATGGTCTGGGACCGGAGAAAAGTTAAATACAGCTTAAATCTGGCCGAGCGGGAAATTCATATGCAATCCCTGTTGCTGAAATCTCAAAATGGCGTTTCGCTAGCCTGGGATACAGACGGGAAGCTATTATCACTGGATGAAGTAAAGCAATGGTTCGGTATAGACGGCGCGGACGAGGAGCTGGATTGTTTACGTCAGCATGATGTGGCGTTCTCTGATGATCAATTTGATGACTTGACAGCAAATATTGATAAACTCCTGGCTCATGGTGAGGACTTTCGCCAGCGGTTCTTCCTGCCATTGTCAAAAAGAAATATAGTGGCCAAGGGTGAACCGCTCTTGGATGGTAACAGTGCCAAGGGGTATGTAGTCCGGTTTCGGGAGGCCACGGCTGAGGAAAATATGGCCACCTTTCAGGGTAAGGATGCGAGGGGTATAAGCAGTCGGTTAAAGTTTTATGAAACAGCTGGCGACTTGATCAGGTTCCCTCTGTGGGTGCGGGACGAAAATCTGAAATTAATGATGGTGAATAAAGCCTATGTCGAGGCTGTGGATGGGACAAATGCTGCCCAGGTTATTTCAGACGGGTTGGAACTGGTTGCCAGCTCTAGCGGCAAAAACGCACAGGATATTGCTGCCATTTCAAGAGAAATTAACGAAAACAACAGTGAAAAACATTTTGTTGTCATTCAGGGTGAGCGGCGGGCGGTTAATATTCATAATGCCCCCATGCAGATTGGAGACAACCGAATGGGCTACATGGGTTATGCCCAGGATATAACGGATCTTGAAAAAATCCGGGGCGAACTCATTCATCATACGGAATCCCATTCGGAAACTCTGAATAAACTATCGACGGCTGTGGCTATTTTTACCTCTGGCAAACGGCTGGAATATTATAACAGCGCCTTCAGTCGCCTATGGCATTTGCCGGAAGGATTATTATTTAGTCATCCTCATCACGGCGAGGTGTTGGAAGCCATGCGCGAGGCCCGCAGGTTACCTGAACAGGCTAATTTCCCTGAATGGAAAGCCGGGCAGCTCGAAGCCTATACCCAGCTTCTGGAGCCGGTGGAGGAAATGTGGCATCTGCCGGATAATACGTCTCTGCGGGTGGTCAGCCAACCTCACCCGCTGGGCGGGCTGCTGATATTTTATGAGGATGTTACCGACCATTTTGCACTTGAGAGGGATTATAACACCCTGTTTGCAGTGCAAAAGGAAACTCTGAATAACCTGCATGAGGGACTGGCGGTGTTTGGCATTGACGGTTGTCTCCAGTTATATAATGAGGCTTTTGCCGAGATCTGGAAACTGGATCATGACATGCTGGATGCAAACCCCCACACCATGGATGTGATGGATGCCTGTGCCGACAATTTTGGCAGCAGCGATCAGATAAGGGAACTGAAAGATCTGATTGTCGGCGGGGAAGTGAAAAAAGAATTATCATCGGGTCAGTTAAAGCGGCAGGACAATAGTGTGCTCAATTATTCTGCTGTCCCCCTGCCTGACGGTGCCATGCTGATTACCTTCATTGATGTGTCCGACAGCTTTGCCATTGAGCGGGTTTTACGGCAGCGAAACCAGGCATTGGAGGAAGCCGATAAAATCAAGACTGACTTCCTTGCCCATATGTCCTACGAGCTGCGTACGCCGCTGAATAGTATCATTGGGTTTTCTGAATTACTGGAAAAGGAATATCAGGGGCCACTGAACGATGTTCAGCATGACTATATGCATAGTATTCTTTCTGCCTCGGGGCAGTTGCTGGAGCTGTTTAACGATATTCTTGATTTGTCGGTTATTGAAGCGGGTGGACTGACCCTTGATGTTGGCGAGTTTAATCTGCCAGATGTGATGAAGCAGGTGATCGCTCAGATGCAAGAGCGGATTAGGGTAAAAGAAATAGATATGACTCTGAACTGCCCGAAAAAACTGGTGCCGGTCTGGGGAGACGCCAAGCATATTCAGCACACCGTTTATAATCTGCTCAGTAATGCAGTAAAATTCACGCCTAGCCTTGGTTCCATAAGACTGATTGTATCTCAGGATAATCTGAATTACATGATCAGTGTTCAAGACAGCGGCGTCGGCATAAAACCTGAAGAAGTTGACAGTGTTTTTGAAAAATTTTTTACTGGAAGCAATGCGCTCACCGATCAGGGGGCAGGTCTTGGCCTGTCACTGGTAGAGAGCTTTGTCGAATTGCACGGCGGTAAGATAGAAGTTCAGTCGAACCTGAATGTTGGCACAAGTATCACAATAATTTTGCCAATCCGTGTCGGTATGGAAGACCAGATCAGCGTGGCAAGCGAATAATATGCCGGGGCAGGAATTACTTGCAGAAGTTACACTAAATGATCTGACCGCGACCAAAGAATTTGCCGCCCGGTTTGCGCCGCTACTGAAAAGGGGGGATGTGGTGGCCCTCGATGGCTCGTTAGGGGTAGGAAAGACCGAATTATGCCGGGCAATAATCCATGCGTTAGGTTACACCGATGAAGTGCCAAGCCCCACATTCACACTGGTACAGATCTATGAACCTGCATGTGATGATCAGACGACCCCGACCGTGTGGCATATGGATATGTACCGTTTGCGCCACCCGGAAGAAGCCATTGAACTTGGCATCGAGGAGGCCTTCGATACTGCGGTAAGTCTGATTGAATGGCCGGCAAAATTAGGCAGCTTCCTACCAGCGGGCTTTCTCACTTTACGATTGGAAATCCTGGCCGATGGCCGGACACGAAAACTGACAATAATCGGGGAAAGCCCGTGGCAGACAAGATTAGGGGAAAATATATTCTATGAATGATCGTACGCGTCTTAGTATAGAATTTCTCAAACAACATGGCTGGGGGGAAGCAGTGAGAAGCCCGCTGGCTGATGATGCTTCTTTCCGTCGATATGAACGCCTGAAGCGGGGGCAAGAGAGTGCCATATTAATGGATGCTCCGCCGCTGTTTGAGGATGTTCGTCCTTTTGTCGCCGTGGCACACCATCTGCAAGCGATTGGGCTTGCCGCCCCCTTTGTGATGGCCAGTGACATTGACAATGGATTTTTGCTGTTGGAAGATTTGGGGGACGATCTGTTCGCGCGGGTGATAGAAGATGATCCAACACGGGAAAATATGCTTTACCAGCTGGCTATAGACGGTCTTGTTTATCTGCAGGATGCCGTCCCGCCAACAGATATTCCTCGCTATGATGCGGAATTACTGCTTGAAGAACTGGGCCTGTTCGTTGACTGGTATCTGCCTGCGTTAAGCGGAAAACCTTTGGCGGATAAGGACAGGGAAGTTTTCCTGAGCCTGTGGCAGGAGATATTATCATGGGTAACCAATGACATTAATTGTCTGACATTAAGGGACTACCATGCGGAAAATATGATGCTCCGGTCAGAGCAGGATGGCCTTGCGCGGCTCGGTCTTCTGGATTTTCAGGACGCAACTATTGGTCATAAAGCCTATGATCTTGTCTCTCTACTTCAGGATGCCAGACGCGATGTGTCGCCCGCACTGGAACAGGAAATGCTCACCAGCTATATCAAGACAACCGGGGCGGAGGAGGATAAATTCCGCCGTGATTATGCTATCCTTGGTGTCCAGCGAAATGCCAAGATCATCGGTATTTTTACCCGGCTGTGCCTGCGGGACGGCAAGGCCACATATCTTGATAAAATCCCCAGAGTATGGTCTTTGTTGAACCGAAATCTGCAACATCCGGCTTTGGCGACCATCAGGCAGTGGATGGATGCTCATATTTCACCTGAAATACGCACGCAACCTTTCCTGCCCACGGTCTTCATGCCACAAAAAGCCATGATACTTGCAGCGGGACTTGGCAAACGTATGCGGCCCCTGTCCGATCATTGTCCCAAACCATTGATCACCGTCGCGGGAAAAGAACTGATCTCTTATTCTCTGGATGGTCTTTGCTGTGCCGGGGTGCGTGATGTGGTCATTAATACCCATTATCTGGCAGAACAGGTGGAACAATTTGCCAGCCAATATTATGATCACCGTCTGACACTTACTTTGTCAGACGAACGCGAACAGCTTCTGGACAGCGGCGGCGGAGTGAAAAAGGCATTGAAATATCTGGGCAATGAACCTTTCCTGCTTCTTAATAGTGACATGATCTGGCGGGATGGTTCACGTCAGATGCTACATGGGATGCAATCTTTCTGGCAGGCGGACAAGATGGATATATTGATGCTGCTGGTGCCCCGAGACAAGGCGTTTGGTTATTCAGCAGCCGGGGACTATCACCGGGATGATAACGGACGCCTGACTGCCCGTGGCAGTGACAGACAAGCCGATTATGTCTACGGCGGCATCCTGATCATGAAAGCTGATTGTTTTACAGATACGACAGAAGATGTCTTTTCACTGCGCCGACAATTTGATCAGGCTGAGAAAAGGGGGCGGTTATCAGGGATCATTCATGACGGCGAATGGTTTCATGTGGGTACGCCGGATGCCCGGGAAAAGGTGGAAAAAATATGCCAAGGCGACTGAAAAAAGCACCGGAACTTTATACGATTCCCCCCCATACATCATTTGTAGCGGGACTGGTACAGGGTATCCGGGCCCGGTTTGGTGATGATCCCCTATATTTAAGTGATGTGCTTATTCTGTTACCCAACCGGCGGGCCGTGCGTGCGTTGCGGGATGCTTTTCTCAGTGAAGTGGGGGGCAAGTCCCTTTTGTTGCCACGGATAGAGCCGATTGGTGATGTGGATGAGGATGATCTTCTTTTGTCGGGAAATCTGCCTCAAGCGACCTGGGATATGGAATTATCCCCGCCTATTCCACCCCATATGCGGCAAATGCTGTTGATGGAAATAATATCCGGCTGGTATGGCAGGCGTCGGGAGGAGCCACCTGAATCTGCCCAATGTGCCTTGCTTGCTCACTCTTTGGGTCAGTTTCTGGATCATGTACAGACCGAGCAGCTGGATTTCAAGGATCTGGAAAAGATTGTCCCTGAGGAATATGCGGCTCATTGGCAGCAGACACTGGATTTTCTGAAAATACTGACTGAACATTGGCCGGATATTCTGGCGGCCACCGGATATTCCGATGTGGCGGCACGGCGCAATATTCTTCTGGGCGGCTTGCGGGAGAAATGGCTTGAAAACCCGCCCAGACATCCGATAATTGCCGCCGGATCAACTGGCTCTATTCCAGCTACAGCAAAATTGCTTTCAGTCATTTCCCGCCTGCCAAAGGGCATGGTCGTATTGCCCGGACTGGATCTTGCCATGGACGAGACAAGCTGGCAACTTCTGGATGATACTCACCCGCAGGCGACCATGAAAAATCTGCTGGCGGCTATCGGTGCAGGTCGGGATCAGGTAAAAAGCTGGAATGCAACAGGGGCAGAGCCGTCAACACGGGATCATCTGCTGCGGGAAGTGATGCGCCCTGCGGAAACAACTGATTGCTGGCGTAGTCTTGATCTGGACCTTGAACAAGCCAGCAGCAATTTCATCCGGCTGGAGGCGCCCGGACCCCGCGAAGAGGCCGGAATGATTGCGCTCATGCTACGTGAAGTGCTGGAGACAGAGGGCAAGACTGCTGCATTGGTTACCCAGGACCGACAGCTGGCCCGTAGAGTGGCGGGTGAGCTGGAACGCTGGGGCCTGAATGTTGATGACAGTGCTGGAACCCCGTTATCAAACAGCCCGCCCGGAGTGTTCCTGAGGTTAACCGCGCAGATGGTCGGCGAGGGGCTGGCACCAGTGGCATTATTGTCTGTATTGAAGCATCCGCTTGCCGCCAGGGGGCAAGACGTGGGAAGCTTTCGCAAAATGGCACGGATTTTGGAAGAAAAAATTCTGCGCGGGCCGCGTCCGGGCGCGGGCTGCCAGGGACTTAGTCGGGCTATTAACACAGCTTCCGGGGAAAACACCCTGAAAGACTGGTGGCAAGGGCTCAGCGATCTAATCACACCGTTCGAAAAGGTCATGGGGCAGCCACAGACCTCCTTTGAAGACTTGCTGATCAGCCATGTGCGAATGGCGGAAAGCCTCTGCGCATCTGATGATCGGACCGGACCGGAGCGGTTATGGCAGGGTGATGCGGGTGAGGCGGCGGCCAAATTGATTGAAGATTTACATCTTGCAGCCCCGAAACTGCCCCTACTCAAATCAGATAGTTATCCGGCCTTGCTGGAAGTTTTCATGGCCAGCATCACCGTTCGACCCAAATATGGCCTGCATCCCCGGCTCAATATCTGGTCACCGCTGGAAGCCCGTCTTCAGCAGGCCGATCTTGTAATATTGGCATCCCTGAATGAGGGAAGCTGGCCGCCTGACCCGGTGCCTGACCCGTGGATGAGCCGTCCCATGCGGAAGGATTTCTGCCTGCCATCACTGGAACGGAAAATCGGCCTGAGCGCCCATGATTTTGTTCAGGCCGCATCGGCAGCTCAGGTGGTTCTTACCCGATCAGAAAAGATTGAAGGAACCCCGACGGTAAAATCCCGCTGGTTAAGCCGCATGGACGCCATCGCCCCGGAGATTGCACAGGCCACGGATATGATCCAGTGGCTCGACTGGTACCGCGCACTGGATCAGCCTGCCGAGACCCAGAAGATTAGACCGCCGAAGCCATCACCACCCGTATCGGTCCGGCCCCGCAAGCTGTCGGTGACCCGAATTCAGAAATGGATGCAGGATCCCTATAGTATTTATGCGGCCTATATCCTGAATCTCAAGACTCTCGATGCGCTGGATGCCGATCCCGGTGCGGCGGATAAAGGCACGATCATTCATGATGCGCTGGATGAATTTATGGGCAAATATTCTGATCATCTGCCCCCCGCTGCGGCTGAGGAGCTAATCAAAACAGGCCGGAAGAAATTTGAAGCATATCTCGATCGGCCAACAGTGCGGGCCTTCTGGTGGCCACGCTTCATTCATGTGGCTGAATGGTTTGTGGAAGAAGAAGAAAAACGCCGCGTGAGCTCAAAAACAGTGGCAACGGAAATCAAAGCCACTCAGGTATTTGATCTGCCCGGCGGAGCTTTTACCCTGACTGCCAAGGCCGACCGTATTGACCGTTTAAATGACGGCAGCTACAGCATCATTGACTATAAAACTGGCGCAAGCCCATCTGCCCGTGCGCTTCATGCCGGATATGCCCCACAACTGCCACTGGAAGGCATGATGGCCGCAAGCGGTAACTTTGTCGGGCTCGATGCTGGCCCGGTCAGTGACCTGTCCTATTGGCAGCTATAATGTGGGCAGGATGTGTCGAAGATTACCGGTTTTAATGCCACTTCCCGAACCAGGATGGATGTGGAAGCGGTGATAACGTCGGCTTATGATGGCTTGATAAGGCTGGTGACAGTCTTTGATCTGCCGGATACGCCATATCTGAATAATCCACGACCAGATAATCTGGGCTACGGCGAATATGATCTTCTGGCCCGAACCAAAGAATGGCAGGGCAATGATCTCGGCGATGTGACCAAGGCGGAGGAGACGTCATGACGGCACCAACAACTGAACAAGCCCTAGCCTCTGATCCGGGGGCATCTGCCTGGGTGGCAGCATCAGCGGGTACGGGCAAGACATTTGTACTCACCAATCGGGTGTTGCGGGTTCTGTTGAGTGGTACCCGGCCTGAACGGATTTTATGCCTGACATTTACCAAGGCGGCGGCGGCGGAAATGGCTAACCGGATTAATGACAGGCTTGGGAAATGGGTGGTCTGCGACCAGCAATATTTATGTGCGGAAATACAGAGTCTCACCGGGGAATTTCCCACCGAAGAACAACAGGAATGCGCCCGGAAGCTTTTTGCCCGTGTGCTTGAAGTCCCCGGCGGTCTGAAAATTCTGACCATTCATTCTTTCTGCCAATCACTGCTTGGGCGCTTTCCTCTGGAAGCCGGGATTGCACCCCATTTTCAGGTTATGGATGAGAGAACGACACTTGAACATTTAAGTCGGGCGCGGGATGCGGTCCTGGCCGAGGCCGATATTCATATCAACCCTGCCCTTGCCAGCGCACTGGATCATATATCACGAAAGGTGACGGAAAATACTTTTGCCGATCTTATCAGGGAACTGACAGGCCAGAGAAGTGGTCTGGAGCAACTTATGCACCGCTTTAAATCGCCAAAACTGGTCGTTTCCGCCATGAGGAAGATGCTGGGTCTGAAGACTTCGGACAATAGAGATAGAATTATTGAGGCCGCCTGTGAGGAGAAAAATGTTGATAGCGAGGGATTAAGGCTGGCTGTGGAAGCCTTGCTTGGGGGAAGTCCTGCAAATCAGAAAACCGGGGAAAAGATGGCGCATTGGCTAGCCGCGCCCGAGAAGCGCAGCCAAAATTATGATGAGTATAAACTGGCCTATCTGACCAAGGGCGGCGACATCCGCAAAAAACTGATGCCCGATAAGATAGCCGCATCCTGCCCCGACGGAATTGAGGCCATGACCCATGAAGCGGTGCGGCTGCAAGCTGTAGAAGAAAAATTAAAGATTCTGAGTTTGCTGGAAAATAGTGCGGCCATGCTGACCATTGGTGCGGCCATGCTCGAGGCCTTCAGGGACAGTAAGAAACGCCACGCGGTAATGGATTACGATGATCTGATATTGAAAGTGAACGGCCTGATCGGGATGGCTGGTATTGCTGAATGGATACTCTTTAAGCTTGACGGTGGCATTGACCATATTCTCATAGATGAGGCTCAGGATACCAATCCGGAACAATGGCAGGTGGTTAAGGCCCTCGCAGGTGAATTTTTTGTCGGCCATGGCCGTTCGGCCGAGATACGGACTATTTTTGCTGTTGGCGATGTCAAACAATCCATCTATTCCTTCCAGCGGGCAGACCCGAAAGAATTTGTTGATAACCGGCTCTTTTTTCAGAAAAAATCTGCCCATGTGGATCATAATTTTCACAATGTCAGTCTGGCCCTGTCATTTCGTTCCACGGCGGCGGTGTTGAATGTGGTTGACCGGGTATTTGAATCACCAGAAAGCCGCAAGGCACTGTCATTCAGTGATGAGGAAATTATCCACAGGCCATCACGCACGGGTGAGGCGGGTCTGGTGGAGCTATGGCCGACAGAAAAGGCGGTTGAGGTACCGGAGCCAGATGACTGGCAGCCGCCGATCATACAACAGCCCTCCCATTCGCCTGAAATGAAGCTTGCCATCAGAATTGCGGACCGCATATCAGGCTGGCTGGACAGCGGTGAGATACTGGTCTCAAAAGGGCGACCAATTCTGCCGGGAGATATTATGATCCTGGTAAGACGGCGGACTATTTTTGACGACTATATGATCCGGGCGTTAAAGGCACGGAAAATTGCCGTTGCCGGACAGGATAAGATGGAGTTGAGCAAACAGATTGCGGTCATGGATCTGCTTGCCATGGCAAATTTTGTCCTGTTGCCCGGCGATGATCTGACCTTGGCTGTGGTATTAAAAAGCCCCTTTATCGGATTCAGCGAACAGGATTTATATGATCTTGCTTATGCACGGGGGGGTAGCCTGTGGTCCAGCCTTCTGTCCCGGCAGTCGGAAAGGCCAATTTTCCAGAAGGCTCATGATTTTTTAGTGTCCTGCATGAATTTTGCCGATACTGCGCCGCCATTTGAATTTTATAATAATCTGCTGACCACATTAGGCGGCCGGGAAAAGCTGATCAGCAGGCTGGGTGAGGAGGCCAATGATCCCATAGATGAATTCCTGCAGCTGGCCATGGGCTATGAGCAGAATAATATTTCTGCGTTGCAGGGTTTTGCCCGCTGGATAGAAAGCGGTGATGTGCAGATCAAGCGCGATATGGAACAGGGCCTGCAACAGGTCAGAATCATGACAGTTCATGGCGCCAAGGGGCTTCAGGCACCAATCGTTATCCTGCCCGATACCTGTAAGGAGCCCACGAAAGGCTCGCGTCTATTATGGGCTGGTCCAGAGTCGAATAAACTTTTGTTCTGGCCCGGAAATAAGGAATTTGAACTAGGCCCCTGTGCCAATGGGCGCGAAGACATTAATCTGATACGGGATCAGGAATATTTGCGGCTGTTATATGTGGCGATGACCCGGGCCGAGGACCGACTTTATATCACCGGATGGGAAGGCAAAAGGGATCGTAGTGAAAATTGCTGGTATGATTTAGTCCGTACGGCTCTTGAAAATATAGATGATGTTGTTGAGGGCGGGGATGATTATTCATTACGCCTGACCTGCCCACAGGAAAAAGAGATAGCAGAGAAACCCGAACAGCCGATACAACGCGAATCAGAAGCACAACTTCCAGCTTGGGCCAAGATTAGCCCGATGCCAGAACCATCGCCTGTGCAACCCCTAAGCCCCTCTCGCCCGGTGGAGGATGAACCGGCGGTGTTAAGCCCGCTGCAGTCTGGTAAACTCAAAGATCAGGATCAGCAGCGGTTCCACCGGGGGCGTCTGATCCATCGCCTGCTGGAAATATTGCCGGAACTGCCGGAGAACAAACGGCAGGATGTGGCGCGGAATTTTTTGCATCAGTCTGCCTACGAACTTGGGGCGACAGATATTGATCAGATTATCGGTCAGATCAACAGTATTCTGACCGATGTAGAATTTTCACAAGTCTTTTCGCCGACCAGCCGTGCCGAGGTGTCCATAGTCGGACTTGCGGGTACAACCCCGGTATCGGGTCAGGTGGACCGGCTTGTGGTACTGGACCGGGAAATTCTGATTATTGACTATAAAACCAATAGACCCCCGCCAGAGAATGTTGATGATGTATCCAGGTTATATGTACGCCAGATGGCCGCTTATCGCGCCGTTTTATCTGATATTTATCCTGATAAAACCATTAAATGTATGCTGTTATGGACAGATATTGCCCGGCTGATGGAATTGCCTGATGGGCTTTTGGAACAGGTGAAGTTCTGATGATACAGATTTGTTTCACTCTTCCTCTTGACGAGAGGCGGGTAGCTTCCTACATTTGGCCAGTAGAAATATTTTAGATAAGGATTTTTAGAAAATGAGCATAATTGCAGTCACAGATGGTGATTTTCAGGACAAGGTATTGAATGCTGATGGACTGGTATTGGTTGATTTTTGGGCGGAGTGGTGCGGCCCCTGTAAGCAGATAGCCCCGGTTCTGGATCAGATTTCCGGTGAAATGGGCGATAGCCTTACCATTGCCAAAGTTAATATTGATGAAAACCCCAATACTCCAACCAGCTTCGGGGTACGTAGTATTCCAACCCTGTTATTATTCAAGGGCGGCGAAGTGGCAGCCATGAAAGTGGGCAGCAGTTCCAAGTCAGATCTGGAAGGCTGGATCAGCGATAACAGCTAAAGCAATATTGCCAGCAAGAAGTAAAAACGCGGTTTTTCAGCCGCGTTTTTTTATGACTGTCTCTGCATTTAATAACTTTTTAATTTACCAGCTATACTATTAATAATTATTATCATAATGAGTTTTGAGAATGGCCAGCGAAAGCCTGAAGATATTAATAGTTGAAGACAGCAAGTTTTTTTCGACAGCAATTAGAAATAGATTGAGCGAACTTGAGGGAATAGAAAGTTTTTTTGCCACAAATTATCATGATGCAAAAGAGTTTATCATACAGAATGATGGCGATTTTTTTATTGCCCTGCTTGATCTTTGTCTCCCAGATGCACCGGATGGGGAGATTGTTGAGCTTACCCATCAAAATAAAATACCATCAATTATTTTCAGTGGTCAGCAAGTCAGGGATAATCTTGATTATTATTATGGCATGGGTGTTATTGACTATGTTTTAAAAGAATCACCTGCGAGTCTCGACTATACTATTTCCCTGATACGGCGACTGTTGCTGAATCGTCAAATAAATATTTTGGTAGTAGAGGATTCCACTACGGCCCGCAAAATACTTTGTGAACAGTTGTCACGCCAGCAGATTAATGTAATTGAAGCCGAAAATGGCCAAGTTGCCCTCAACAAGATGGCACAGGGCCGCAATATTCATCTGGTGATGACAGACTATAATATGCCTGAAATTGACGGCTATAGCCTGATTAACAGATTACGGCTAAAATATAGCAAAGACCAATTGCCAATCATCGGGATGAGCAGCCATGATAATTCAAATTGTGCTATCAGGTTTTTGAAACTGGGGGCTAATGATTTCATCCACAAACCATTCAGCTATGAAGAATTGCTCTGTCGGGTGTCACAAAATCTGGATATTTATAATCTTATAGAAGAACTGAAAGTCAGTGTTTACATGGATTCCCTGACGGGTCTGCATAACCGCAGATATATGCTCGAACATGTTGAAGAGTTATTTATCAGTAAAGAAAAGAACAAGGAAAAACTTGTGGTTGCTATGATCGATGTTGATCATTTCAAGAATATTAATGATACCTATGGCCATCATGTGGGGGATGATATATTGATTAAGCTATCTGAAAATATGATGCGCCGGATTAACAATAAAGACGTTGTTGCCCGCTTTGGCGGTGAAGAATTTTGCCTGCTCATTCAGGACAGGGAATTGGATGATGCTCTGGTGATTCTTGAGAAATTGCGGCAAGCAATCGCGGAAGATTATCTTGAATTTAAAGAAGAAAAAATCGGGGTAACGGTGAGCATCGGGGTTTGCAGCGAAAGAAAAGGTGATTTTAGTTCCATGCTGAAAATGGCAGATAATGCCCTGTATAAAGCAAAGAACAAGGGCCGGAATTGTGTGGTTCAGGCAGAGTGATTATCGGGATCAGTTCATGCTGGCAGAAGGTCATTCTGTGCCAGGATATATCCGGCTAGATATAATGAGCCACAGATCAGTACCCGAACTGATTTTCTGTCTGAGATAGCATGAAGAGTATCTTCCACCGAGGCGGCAGTACTGGCCTTAATGCCAACCTGTTCGGCCATATCAACGATCTTATCCGGGCTTTGACAATTTTCACCGATGACCTCAATGCCATAAATTCTTGCGGTATGCTCTTTTAGGGGTTTCAGGAATCCTTTGGTATCCTTGCCCGCCATCATGCCACAGATCAGATAAAGCGGTCGGGTATCGCGCTTCGAAAAAAAACGACCTAGAATTTGCCCCGCCGCCGGATTATGACCCCCGTCCAGCCATAGCTCGCTGCCCGTGGGCAATATCTTGCCATAGCGGGATGCTGTTATATTTTGCAGCCGTGCGGGCCAGCTGGCGGTGGTGACACCCCTGGCAAAATCCGCAGGTTTTATGTCAAATCTGTTCTGATGACGCAGACAGGCAATGGCCAGTCCCGCATTGGTAATCTGATGGGGGCCATACAGCGCAGGCAGGGGTAAAGACAGGTGGCCTTTGCTGTCGTGATAATCAAATCCGCTGACAGTCCGTTCCACTGACCAGTCACAGGTTTTCGCACCAACTTTCCGGGCATGATCCATAATAGCTGCTGCAGCGGGTTTCTTTTGTTCCGCCATAATCAGGGGTACGGCCTTTTTTGCGATCCCCGCTTTCTCAAAGGCAATGCCGCCAAGGTCTGCGCCTAAAAATTGTTCATGATCCACCGATACCGGTGTTATGATTGTGGCCAGGGGCTGGTCGATAACATTGGTCGCATCCAGCCGCCCGCCGAGACCCACTTCCAATAGAACTACATCGGCGGGGCTGTTGGCAAAGGCCCTGAAGGCGATAGCAGTAGTTATTTCAAAATAGGTGATCGGGGTATCGCCGTTTATCTCTTCACAATGGAGCAGACTTTCCAGCAACTGATCTTCATCAATCAGCTTGCCCGCAAGGCGGATACGTTCGGCAAAGCGCACCAGATGAGGCGAGCTATAGACATGAACACTGAAACCCGCAGCTTCCAGTATTGCCCGCAGGTAAGCCACAGTTGAGCCTTTGCCATTGGTTCCGGCCACATGAATGACGGGGGGGAGTTTTCGCTCGGGATGATCAAGTTTTTCCAGCAGGCCCATCATGCGATCAAGGCTGAGGTCAATTTTTTTCGGATGAAGCTTCTGGAGTCGTTCCAGAACCTTATCCGAAGAATATTTCATAGAGTTCAGGCTGCTTTGGTTTGTTTGCACAACAGGCCAAGCAGCTGCACCAGCTTGTCACGCATTTCATGGCGATGGACAATCATATCGACCATGCCATGCTCAAGCAGATATTCGGAACGCTGAAACCCTTCCGGCAGTTCCTCGCGGATGGTGTCCTTGATTACCCGCGGCCCGGCAAAACAGATCAGCGCGTTGGGCTCGGCTATCTGAACATCTCCGAGCATAGCATATGAGGCTGTAACCCCGCCCGTGGTCGGGTCAGTCAGTACCACCACATAGGGCAGTCCGGCATCCTTAACCATTTCAACAGCAACGGTGGTTCGTGGCATCTGCATGAGCGAGAGGATGCCCTCCTGCATCCGTGCGCCACCAGCCGCAGTAAACAGCACCAGCGGGGCTTTTTTCGCTACCGCATGTTCGGCGGCAGCAATTATACCATTGCCCACGGCCATACCCATTGAGCCGCCCATAATCATGAAATTCTGAAGCGCAACCACCACATTCATATTGCCCATCTGGCCGAAAGCTATGGCAATGGCGTCATTAAAATCGCTGTTAGCGCGGGCGGTTTTTAAGCGATCTGTATATTTTTTCTGATCTTTGAATTTCAGGGGATCTTCTTTTGGTTTTGGTGCGTCGACCAGAGCATATTCGCCGCCATTAAACATATTTTTGAAACGTGTTGTGGGCTCTATACGATCATGAAATTCACATTTGGGGCAGACTGACTGTACTTCCAGAAAATCCTTTAAATACAGCAATTGCCCGCAGCCGCAGCATTTATGCCACAGATTGTCGGGCGTATCTTTTTTGGTTTTAAGAACCGCCTGTATTTTTGGGCGGACAAAATTGGTAATCCAGTTCATACTTTACCTTTTCTAAGGCTAAGAGTGCCAACAAAGTCAAGGACTCTACTCTTAAGTTCAGGTTTTGCAAGTCCTTCCTGATCTATATTAACCTCAATTATGTTAACAATTGCCGAACCAACAACCACCGCATCGGCAATTTTGGCAAAGTTGTACACATTTTCTGGGGTCTTGATGCCAAAACCAATAGCAACCGGCAGGTCAGTCTGACGGCGAATCATATCAACAGCAGCCTTCACGGGCGCGAGATCCGGCTCTCTGGTTCCGGTAATGCCCGCAATGGAGACATAATAGACAAAGCCTGTGGCATTTTTAAGGATATGGGCGAGCCGGTCTTCATCGGTGGTGGGGGTTGCCAGATGAATACAGCCCATACCGGCTTGTCCGGCAGGGATCGCAAGTTCAGCATCCTCTTCCGGCGGCAGGTCAACAATAATCAGACCATCGACTCCGGCATCCAGTGCATCATCCAGAAACCTGTCAACGCCGTAAATATAGATCGGATTATAATAGCCCATGAGGATGATCGGGGTTGTCTGATCGAGGCCGCGAAATTCCTGCACCATCTGCAAGGTTTTGGCCGCAGTCATGCCAGCCTTAAGGGCGCGGATACTTGCTGCCTGTATCGCCGGGCCATCTGCCATGGGGTCGGAAAAGGGCATGCCAAGTTCAATGATGTCTGCCCCGGCGGTGGGCAATCCTTTCAGGATGTCTAAGGCTGTGTCATAGTCCGGGTCTCCTGCTGTAGTGAAGGTGACTAAAGCGGAACGGTCTTCTTTTTTCAGGTCGGCGAATTTTTGTTCTATTCTATTCACAGCCATTTTAAATCTCTGCACCAAGGGCTGTCGCCACTGTGAAAATATCCTTGTCCCCCCGACCGCTCAGATTCATGACCATGATATGATCTTTGGGCAGGGTCGGCGCAAGCTCTATGACATAGGCGATGGCATGGGCGCTTTCCAGGGCGGGGATAATGCCTTCATATTCGGTGCAGAGCTGAAAGGCTTCAAGGGCCTGGCTGTCGGTGATCGGTACATATTTTACCCGGCCCGTTTCATGGAGCCAGCTATGCTCCGGCCCGATGCCCGGATAATCGAGGCCAGCGGAAATGGAATGGGCTTCCTCAATCTGTCCGTCGTCGTCCATGAGCAGATAAGTCCTGTTGCCGTGTAATACGCCGGGCTTGCCACCGGTGAGTGATGCGGCATGTTTATCGGTATCAATGCCGTATCCTGCCGCTTCCACACCGTACATATCAATGTCATCATCCAGAAATGGATGGAAAAGACCGATGGCATTTGACCCGCCGCCAACACAGGCCACCAGACTGTCTGGCAGGCGACCTTCTCGTTCGAGTATCTGTTCGCGGGTCTCATGGCCGATCACACATTGGAAATCGCGCACCAGTTCCGGGTAGGGGTGAGGTCCGGCGGCGGTGCCGATGATATAGAAAGTATCCTCCACATTGGCAACCCAGTCACGCATGGCTTCATTCATGGCATCTTTAAGGCTCTCTGACCCACAGGTAACTGGCACCACCTCGGCACCCAGCAATTTCATGCGGAAGACATTGGGTTTTTGCCGTTCAATGTCTTTTTCACCCATATAGACCACACATTTCATGCCGAATCGCGCACAGACCGTGGCAGTAGCTACGCCGTGTTGCCCGGCTCCGGTTTCGGCAATAATACGGCTCTTTCCCATGCGGCGGGCAAGCAGTATCTGACCGATACAATTATTTATTTTATGGGCGCCGGTATGGTTCAGCTCTTCGCGCTTGAAATAGATTTTGGCCCCATTCAGATGCTCTGTTAAGCGCTCGGCAAAATATAGCGGGCTCGGGCGGCCCACATATTCCGCCAGCAGGTTGTCAAACTCAGCTTTAAAGGCCGGGTCATCTTTGGATGCAACGTAAGCCTTTTCCAGATCAAGAATAAGCGGCATCAGGGTTTCGGAGACGAATCTGCCGCCAAAATCGCCGTATCTGCCATCATTGTCAGGGCCTGAACGATAGGTATTTTTGGTCATCCATTATTCACTTTACTGATAAAGGCCTTAATCCTGGCGCTGCTTTTTTTGCCAGGGCTAGATTCAACGCCACTTGAAACATCAACAATTCTGGCCCCGCTTATACTGATAGCCTCTGTAATATTTTCCGCGTCCAAACCCCCGGACAACATCCAGGGAATCTTCCACTCTGTACCCTGAATAAGCTGCCAGTCAAAGCTCAATCCATTGCCGCCGGGCAGACCGCCTTCTAGCGATGCAGGTGCCTTGGCATCAAATAATAGCATATCTGCCACATTTTCATATGTTTTGGCCAGAGTGATATGGTCAGGGCAGTCAATGGCAATGGCTTTCATCACCGGAAGTCTGAAACGGTTTTTGATTTGCCTCACCCGTTCCGGAGATTCTGTGCCATGCAGCTGGATCAGGTTTATCTGGGCAACCGTCTTTTTAAGCAGATCATCATTTGGATCAACATAGACTCCGGTTTTAATCACAGAACCAGAAATTGCGACGGCCAGTTCAGCCACCTGTTCAGGCGTGACATAGCGCGGGGATTTTTGATAGAAGACAAAACCCACATGAGACGCACCTGCCTGTGCTGCTGCCTGCACGGCATCCGGGGTACTCAGTCCGCATATTTTTACTTTGGTGGTTATCAAATTTGGCATCAGCTTTGATTCAATTCTTCTGCAATAGCCCGTGCCGCCCGGACCGGATCATTGGCCTCGGTGATGGGTCGGCCAATGACGATATAATCTGCTCCTTTCGTCACAGCTTCAGCAGGGGTCATGACCCGCTTCTGGTCACCGACAGCACTGCCTGCGGGCCTGATACCCGGCACCACCAGTTTAAAGTCGGGGCCGCAGGCCTCCCGGATGGCGGTAATCTCAAACGGTGAACAGACCACGCCGTCAAGGCCGCTTTGCTCAGCCAGCCTGGCCATGCGTACCACTTGGGCAGAAACCGGGGTAGACAGGCCAACGGCTTGCAAGTCACTGTCATCCATACTGGTCAGGATAGTGACACCGACAATGATCGGGCGCACGCAGCCCACATCCTGTGCCGCTTTTGTGGCGGCTTTTGCCGCGGCTTCCATCATGGCTGGCCCGCCAGCCGTATGGATAGTCATGATCAGCGGTTTGAGAGGCATTAACGCGTGGATGGATTTGGCCACAGTAACTGGAATATCATGCAGTTTCAGATCGAGGAAGATTGGCATGGCGGATTTTGCCACTAGAGCGAACCCGTCCGGGCCACAGGCACCGAAAAACTCCAGCCCCAGCTTAACCCCGCCCACATGAGCACGAAGTTTTTCTGCAAGGCTGTATGCTATATCCGGGTCGGTGGTATCCAGCGCACATAAAATGCGTTGTGCCGGGGTCAGGTCATTCATCTGGGTTTTCCCTATGTTCGGCTGTTTTTTCTCATGAAGCGGATCGAATGACAAGTATTTTATGAATTTTCAGGTGGGGTCAGTTCTTTAACCGACTTTCCTAAATCACTAATTTTATTTTCCAGAGTCTGGATTTTTTTGGTCTGCTGACGATTATGGTGTGATTGTTTTATGGATTTTGCCATCATCACCATTGCGCCAGCCCCAAGGCCAATGAAGATACCAGCAAAAAGCAAAAGATATACTGGCATGTCCCACTGGAAAGGCAGTGGGTGCAGGCTGAAAGAAATAATATTTCTGTTAGAGACGGCCACAATAATGCATAGCGCCGTGAAAATGATAAATGCGGCGAGAGTGAAGATTCGCATGATATATTTGTCCTGCCCCGGAATTCAGAAGCTGATGGGGACTATTTTTTATTCAGCCGTTCCCGCAGGTCTTTACCGGTTTTGAAATAGGGGACATGTTTTTCCGGTACACTCACCGTTGCTCCGGTGCGGGGATTGCGTCCGATGCGTGCGGGGCGGTGCTTGACGGAAAAGGCGCCAAATCCCCTCAGCTCTACCCGATTTCCATCGGCTAGTGTATTGGTAATTTCTTCAAAGATGGTATTGACGATTCGTTCGACGTCACGTTGATAAAGATGGGGGTTGGTTTCAACCAGTCGTGCAATCAACTCTGACTTTATCATCACTTTTTCCCTTTAATTGAATTTCCCGAGTGTTTTAATATCTTGCAGGGTGACAGAGACTATTTGTGCCGTCAAGTCTAAGTCCCTAAAAAAAAGGACTTTTTTGCCATTTTAGGCCATAATATCATAAATATAAGTAATTCTGTCTAAAAAACCCGCCTGGAAAACCAGACGGGTTTATAAAATTATCGAAACAAGTGAATCACTTAGAGGGGATTCAACACTTATTTTTCGTCTTTTTTGGCGGCAAGGGCAGCACCCAGAATATCACCGAGGCTGGCCCCGCTGTCTGAAGAACCATACTGCTTAACAGCTTCTTTTTCTTCTGATATTTCAAGTGCCTTGATACTGAGTCCCACCTTGCGGCTTTTCTTGTCGAAATTGGTGACCATGGCGTCTATCTTGTCGCCAGCGGAGAAACGCTCAGGGCGTTGCTCTGAACGGTCACGGCTGAGATCAGAACGACGGATGAAGGCTTCTATAGGTGAGTCATCTTCGCCCAGCGTAACCTCAAGGCCGTTTTCGGTAACTTTGATAATATTACAAGTTACCGTGCCGCCTTTTTTCAGGCCACTGACTGTACTGATCGGATCAGAAGTCAATTGTTTGATGCCAAGGGAGATACGTTCTTTGGATATATCAATATCAAGAATAACCGCTTTGGTAGTATCGCCTTTCTTATATTCAGCAAGGGCCACATCACCGGATTTATTCCAGTCCAGATCAGACAGATGAACCATACCGTCAACATCGCCGTCGGCAAGTCCGATGAACATACCAAATTCGGTGATGTTTTTAATTTCACCTTCAAGTTCAGAGCCCACAGGGAATGAATCAGCAAATGATTCCCATGGATTATCAAGACATTGTTTCAGACCAAGGCTGATCCGGCGTTTTTCCGAATCAATCTCCAGAACCATAACCTCTACTTCCTGACTGGTGGAAACGATTTTGCCCGGATGAATGTTTTTCTTGACCCAGCTCATTTCGGAAACATGGACCAGACCCTCGATACCTTTTTCCAGTTCCACAAAGGCACCATAATCGGTGATATTTGTGATGCGGCCTTTAAGTCTGGTGTCGATGGGGAATTTATCCTCAACAGTGGACCAGGGATCTTCCTGCAATTGTTTCATGCCAAGGGAAATACGTTGTGTTTCAGGGTTCAGGCGAATGATCTGTACTTTAATGGTATCACCGATATTAAGAATTTCTGAAGGATGGTTGATGCGTTTCCATGAAATATCGGTCACATGCAACAGGCCATCAATACCGCCAAGATCCACAAAGGCGCCATAATCGGTGATATTTTTAACAATCCCCTCAACAACCTGACCATCGGCCAGTGATGTGATCAGCTCTGCACGCTGTTCCGCACGGCTTTCTTCCAGTATGGCGCGACGTGAAACAACTATGTTACCACGTTTGCGGTCCATTTTCAGAATCTGGAACGGCTGGGTGATATTCATCAACGGGGTCACATCCCGGATGGGGCGTACATCAACCTGTGATCCGGGCAGGAAGGCCACGGCGCCGTTCAGGTCAACAGTAAAGCCACCTTTTACCCGGCCAAAGATAACGCCATCAACATGTTTCTCGTCCTCATAGGATTTTTCCAGAACAGTCCAGGATTCTTCCCGGCGGGCTTTTTCTCTGGACAGGATTGCTTCGCCTGTGGCGTTTTCGATGCGTTCGACAAAAATGTCGACCTTGTCACCGATGGCAAGTTCGGCGTCCTGACCGGGGCTTGCGAATTCTTTTATCATGACGCGGCCTTCAGCTTTCAGGCCGATATCTATAGTTGCCGCTTCTTTATCGAGGGCGATGATGGTTCCGGTAACAACTTTACCGTCGAATCTTTCGTCTGTGCCAAAGACTTCGTCCAGCATTGCTGCGAAATCTTCAACTGTGGGTGCCATTTGTTCAGCAGTCATTTAATGTTTTCTCTTTTCAATTTATATCATTTTATCAGGCCAGCCGGTTGTTTCCGGCGGTCTTCGGTTAAACTTAGAATGCACAAAACACCTTGACCCCTCCATATTGGGAGAGTCAGGCGGTTGTCAATCTGTCCGAAATCAGCTGCAAGGCCTGTTCGAACACGGCTTCTATATCCGAATTCGTTGTATCAAGCAAGTGTGCGTTTTCGGCAGCTTTCAGGGGCGATGCGGCACGATTTATATCGCGCTCATCCCTTTGCCTCATATCATTGAGAATCGATTGATATTCACCATCGCTTCCTTTTGGGCCAAACTGCTCTAAAAACCGTCGTTTTGCGCGGGTTTCAACGCTTGCCGTGATGAATAATTTGATGTCCGCACCGGGACATACAACAGTGCCTATGTCCCGACCATCCAGCAAGGCACCAATTTTGCCCCCGGGTGGTTTTTCTGCGAATCGATGTTGAAAGTCCAGCAGAAGATCACGAACCGCAGGAATAGCTGCTACCTTTGAGGCCAGCCCCCCGGTTGATTCGCTTTTTATTTCAGGGTCATTCATATTTAAAGTAGCCAGTTTTCGGGCGGCGTTCAGAGCATCCTGCTCATTTTCAGCATTGCCGCCAGCACGCTTAACCTCAAGCCCCACAGCCCGGTACAGGGCACCAGTATCAAGATAGGCATAATTAAAATGCTTTGCCAGTCTGCGGGCCAGAGTTCCCTTGCCAGATGCTGCGGGTCCGTCAATTGCTATGATAGTCATAATGATTTTCCCCCGATATTTGCGCCCAGACCGTTCATTATTCTTTGAAATCCGGGAAAGCTGGTTTCGATTACTGTACCGTCATCCACTGTAACGGAATTGTCTGCCCTAAGTCCAAGAATCAGGAATGACATGGCTATCCGGTGGTCCAGATGGGTTTTAACTGTTGCGCCGCCGGGTATAGTTGTGGCCCCGGTGACGGTCATGCCGTCATCATATTCCAACACTGTGACACCGCAAGCCTGCAACCCCTTCACCATAACCGCGATTCGGTCGCTTTCTTTCACACGAAGTTCACCAAGGCCGCCCATGACGGTCTCGCCGCTGGCAAAGCTCGCCGCTATACACAGGACCGGATATTCATCAATCATTGAGGGAGCGCGGCTTTGGGGAACGGTAATACCCTTGAGCGTGCTGTATCTGACACGAATATCAGCAACAGATTCGCCACATTCCAGCCGCTCATTGACAAAAGTAATATCCGCGCCCATTTCCCTGAGCGTTGTATAGATACCTGTACGTGAGGGGTTCATGCCGACATTTTCTATGGTGATGTCAGAGCCGGGGGTTATCAGGGCTGCAATCACAGGAAAAGCCGCCGAAGACGGATCAGAGGGTACAAGCATGTCCCGTGGGCCAAGTTCGGGATGTCCGGTGACCGTGATGGCGGTGCCATTGATCTCTATATCAACCCCGAAATGTTTAAACATGCGCTCCGTATGGTTGCGGGTCGGGACAGGTTCAATGACGGTTGTTTTGCCGGGAGTATTGAGTGCCGCCAGAAGAATTGCCGACTTTACCTGCGCCGATGCCACGGGAACTTCATATTCGATGGGTAGCGGATCCATAATCCCTGAAACAGTCAAGGGCAAGGTCATGCCCCTTGCTCCATGAAATTCGGCACCAAATTTTTCCAGCGGATTCGTCACTCTTCTCATGGGCCGCGAAGACAGGGACCCATCGCCAATGAAGCTCGTTTCATGGGGGTAAGTGGAAACCAGTCCCATAATCAGCCGCGCGCCTGTGCCGCTGTTGCCCATATCCAGCGGCATATCCGGCTGACATAATCCACCTATACCAACACCATGGACTAGCCAGTCACCATTTTCAGCCTTAGAAATATCGGCGCCCATTGCTGTCATGGCGCGGGCGGTATTCAGCACATCCTCCCCTTCCAATAGTCCGGATATTCGGCTTTGGCCAATGGCCATGGTTGCCATTATCAGAGCACGGTGGGAAATGGATTTATCACCGGGGACTTTTATTCTGCCGGTAAGATTGTCCGCTTTTTCGGAGATGAGTTGATTCATAAACGCAGTCTTCATTATGATAATTTGGTTTCAGATAACATAATTTTAGACCAGTAGACCAGTGAATATGTGGATTTCACTTCAATTTAGGGGATAAAAAAATCCTCAACTGCGAATAAGCTTTGACAGATGATCTATTCCGTGGCAATTGATGCCATCTGAGAATGAGCTTATGAATAGGTCTTAAGGAGAATTACGTTGGCTAAACCTGAATGGGGAACCAAGCGACAGTGCCCAAAATGCGGGACAAGATTTTATGATCTGGGAAATGACAGTCCGATTGTATGTATTGACTGTGAACATAAGTTCAAACCGGAAGTAATTTTGAAAAGCAAGATGACCCCGCTTGAATTGGTGCCCGAAGAAAAGAAGGATGATGCAGAAGAAGAGCTTCTGGATGAAAAGGAATTATTGGAAGATGATTCTGATGATATTGCTGTCGAAGCCGACGATAATACCGTAGTTCTGAGTGACGATGATGATACAAATGTTGCGGATGTTGTTGTTAAACCTTCGTCAACGAATTCAGAAGAATAATTTTTATCTTTCCGCTTGATAAATCTGGCAAGGATGAATAAATTTTGGCCAGGTAGACAGATGTGAAACATATAAGGGGCTATAGCTCAGTTGGGAGAGCGCTTCGCTGGCAGCGAAGAGGTCTGCGGTTCGAACCCGCATAGCTCCACCACTTTTGCGCTCTTCGAGCTTCGGGTGGCAGGCCACCCGGAATCGATTAGAGCGGAGGGTGTCGTCCGAAGCCTTGGCGTAGAAGGACCGGATACAGAATGTATTATGTATATCTCCTTCAAAGCACTTCTCACCTGAGTCAAAAATATATCGGCTATACCGAAAATCTGAAGCAGCGTTTAGCGACCCATAATTCGGGTAACTCGCCACATACATCCAAATATATTCCGTGGGAAATAACCAGCTATCATGCCTTTGCCGATCAAAGCAAAGCGCAGGCCTTTGAACAATATCTGAAAACAGGTTCAGGGCAGGCGTTTGCCAATAAGAGATTAAGGTAGTTCAGAGCTTCGGGTGTTTGCGTTTCATAGTATCGATTAAATCATATTCCGCCCCGAGTGTCTTGGCCCAGGCATCGATTTTGACAGACAGCTGCTCATGCACGTCACCTATTTTTCGCTCAAAATGTTCGTCATAATCTTCACCGGTTTCATTAAATTTCCCGACGAGGTCAGAAAACGCTTTTAGCTCAGAGACAAGAACATCATAATCACGTTTAAAATTGCTTCCTTCTTCACTCTCAAATACAGGATGTTCGGAATGGTCCTCAAGATACTGTTCGCGGGTACGTAGAGCCTCCACCAGTCTGTGCATGAAATCACTCATCATTTATCCCTTCTATCTTAAACTTGAGAAATGCTATCATTTAAGGGATGTTTTCGCCTTGATATTTATCAAGAACAGTAATGTATGGTAAATGTTTATCAAGACAGTAATGTATGGTAAGTATGCCGCTTTTGAGTTTAATATTAAAATATCCCGGAGGATGTATATGAATTCACAGCTAATAAGTCATGTCATAGGGGAAACTACTCATCCCCTGATCAATCAGACCATCGGAGATATGTTTGATCAAGCGGTGGAAAAATATTCTGATCGGGAAATGATTGTGGTTTGTGATCAGGGGCTGCGTTGGACATACGGTGAATTTGCTGAAAAGGTTAAGGCCTGTGC
>JAJFIP010000046.1 GCA_021774875.1 Emcibacter sp. | reverse complement strand
CTGGAATCCGATCGAGTTTCACAATGCGAGGTTGTCGAGTTTCTTCCGCAGGTGATCAACTGGCTGGAGCAAGGGCTGGTCCCTCTGTCAGACAAGCTGAATGCAGACAACAGGCTAAAAGTGACTCAGAGTGACATCTATCAGCAACTCGCCAGTCCGCCGGAACAGAAGCATGACCTGATCCTCATCGACGTGGATCATTCGCCGGATGAGAACCTGGACGAAGCCAACGGTAAATTCTACACGGCCGATGGATTGCAGCGTGCGAAGCTCCATCTTGAAGAAGACGGGCTTCTCGGCGTTTGGTCGTACGCAGAGAGTTCACCGTTTGTCGATGCGCTACACGAGGTATTCCGCGAAGTTCGTATTGAACCTGTGACCGTTTTCAACAATCTGATCAACGTACAGCAGACCGACTGGCTGTTTTTTGCTCGTGACTGAGTCTGCTTCAGTCGATTCTGAATCGACTGTTTCTTCACATGACGGGGCGTGGTGCCTCGCACTGAACCGAAATTCTTGCAGGATTACTTGATGTGCCTTTGGTGGAAATTGAAATTTCGAATAACGATTCGATCTTGCCCGACGAGATCGTTGCTTTTCTTCGCGAAGCTGATTTGAGAGTCAGCCAGTTTCTCCAGAATAGTCCACGCCGCGCCACTAGCTTCGTCCCGTGTGATTTCAAAACGGTCTACCACGCTCTGCAAGCCATCACCGACGCGAATCTTGCATCCGGAACTTCGTTGTGCGAATGGGGAAGTGGTTTCGGCGTGGTAGCGTCGTTAGCCGCGATGCTTGAGTTTATGGCCTGTGGCATTGAGATTGAGAAAGACCTGGTCGATGCATCCCGAAGGCTGGCAGATGACTTTGGTCTACCCGTGGAGTTCGTTCAAGGCAGCTTCATTCCCTCGGGCGCCGAATCCTGTGCCGAGGAAGCCTATGCCGACAACAACGCCGAGTATTCCTGGCTCATCACAGATGCGGACGATGGATACGAAGAACTGCAACTTGATCTCGATGATTTTGACGTAATTTTTGCCTATCCCTGGCCCGGTGAAGAGTATCTGATCACGAGTTTGTTCGAGAAATATGCCGCCGAGGGGGCACTGTTGCTGACGTACGATTACCCTGAGACAGTGCGCCTTCGACGGAAGCTGAGTGAACAGTCTGGTGCCCCGTAAGTCATTCGGATTTCAACGCTCAATACCAGACAACAATCTCAAGTTTGGGAGATGGATTTTCCGCGGAAACGACTGCCGGCTGCTGCGTTTAGAACTGGCCTGCCAGACCTTCTTCTTGGTTCCTGGCGATATGTCACGCTTCCAAATGTGCTGCTGACCTACGCCCCCGCCCGATGCGGTGAAGACAGCTGGTGGAGATTGAACGGTCACCGCGGTCGGATGGGCCCCGTTCGATCAGCGGTGAGGCACATCTCGTAACAGGCTGTAGACGGCTCGGGCCCGATTCTGTTCGCGAAACTCGACGAATACGGTACTGCAAATCAAACCACCCTATTCGTGGACTCCGTACGCGCCAGCGGAACTCATACGATTCCGCGAACTCAAGCTCGATTAGACGATTTCCGTATGTCCGGACTTCGGGATGCACGTTTTAATCAATCTTAAAACGGATGTCTGCTTTCTATCCCGACGGGGCAAAGTATGCATTTGGTGTAAAACAAATCGTCTATTCATGGGTCAAAAGGATGGATGAAGCGGGACGTTGAGAAAGCCTAGCTTTCGGCTTTCGGTTCCGTAGACTGAAAGCATTTGGAGAACGCTTTCATCTAGCTATGCCAGAAGCAGTTTTTCAAGGAATTTTATTTCGGGCACATTTCGACTTTGCTTATGCTTGGATTTTGCGCATTAGTGGGGAGCGTTGGAAGAAATCAAGAGGCGACTTGGAACATCACAGCACCAAGTGCGTTGGCCCTGCGATTCGACCCACTATTGAAAACTTCTCGGTGTCGAGTAAAGCAAAGACTCAGTCGAACGTATCATGCGAGGGGATTCCGTTTTCAAGATCAAGAAACCGCCGAAACCAGCCTTCTTTCATGCAGTCAAAATGTTCGACATCAGTCTAGGTCTCGACGCCGCAAAGAGCGGGGGCACACAGTAGGCCGAGTGATCGACCTTGAGTTGTTGGCGGGGATCACTCGGCGCGCTGAAAATTATAAAAATGTGAGACGTGTTTGTAGGCATGACAAGAGACTCCGAACTCGGCGACACAAATACCCGAGGCAGTCCCTGTCCTCACGACAATTTCTTATTCGCCACACTTTTCAAACCGTCTTTTATACAATTGCCCCTGAGGCTACCACAAACTCAAGATTCTTGCGATACACCGATCTAAACACGCACTTAACCGGATGCACCAAACTAAGACATTACATAAATTCCCATTGGAGACGTAAGAATTTACTTGATTAGTGGATGTAGTTCAGTTATACAAAGTACATAGTTCATTTATACAAGTTATCACGTAAAATTCACAACTATGTTTGTCGTCATATATTGTTTTATAAGTTGTTTAGTGAACATATTCTCCGATAGTTATGATGTGATACGCATCGAGACAGAAATATAGCATTCGGCTCAAATTACGTCGCCTCGTTTTCGCAACGTAGTCTATTCGATAAGCCGTTTTGCATATGTATTATATATTGAATGTTATAACTGCATTCTTACGACATTTATGTGCCATTAGCAATTCTGCGTAAGGCAGTTATGTTCGACCGATGTCCGATTTTAGGACGAATGCTGGCATGAGATCTCTCAATGTTACACTGATCCGGTCTACTCTCTTCTGTTTTCTCGGAACCATTGCTTGTATGGGCTGTGGGAAAGGTGAGCGATCGCCGTCTGGCCTTGTTGTCGTCGGTGCAGGAGTTCACAACTTTGGCGAACGTCATCAAGAAGAACTATTGACTCATTCTTTTTCATTGGTGAACCAAGCTGATGTACCAATTAGAATTACCGGATTTAAAACGAGTTGCAGCTGTGTGGTGGCCGGACGGGATGAGGAACTCGGTAAAAAAACACTCGCACCGGGGGACACTTTTGCCTTGCCAGTCAGATTCACCACCGGTGCCGTCCAAGGCGTCGCATCAGGGGGCATATTTGTGCATTACGGCGAAGTGACAGGTACTTCTGAATTGGTCAATCAGAACTACCTAAGCCTGCTTGTCCAAGCGCAAGTAATTCCCGATTATCGGATTTCTCCAAGAAAAGTCGATTTCGGTGTGGTTGACGGCTTGGCCATTCAACAAGTCTATCGCACGATTCGCGTCGTTCCTGAGGCGGCACCCAACCTGGAAATTCTAGACATCACACCCTCGAACGATGTGATCAGTGCCCAACTTCTGCCGAAAAAGGGTGGGGATACAGGGTTCGAAATCCAGATCGGCCTCGATGTCTCCAAGTTTACGCAGAGCAGGTCGTTCAATGGTTGGTTTTTTCTGTCGACTAACAACGAAAAACTTCCGAAAGCGCGTGTGGAGGTACATGCGAAGTACATTGCTCCCGCGTACGCCGAGCCAGACATACTCGTTATCGGATCTAATGAGAGGGGCGAAGTTAAGAGGGAAGTCCGCGTGACCACGAGTCGCCCTTCACAAGTTCACAAGTTTCGGTGTACCTCGGGTGATAGTTCTGTGCGGGTGGAGTTCAGTGGCCAGGAGCCTGCGAGTGAACATATTCTGCAACTGTTTGTACCGCCCTGCCGAGAAGAACCACTGGATAGCGAGTTGGAACTAGAGTTATCGCTTTTCTCCGACGACGGGAAAAGCCTGTTTCGTACCCTCAGGGTACCTGTTCATCGTTTTTTGGAAAAAGGAGTCGAAAATGAGTAAGACACAAAAAGAGCGTCTCTCAACAAGCGTGTTGTTCGGAGGTGCCATCGCCGGTGCAATCATCTTGTGTGGCCAAGCCGTTAGTTGGGCGACTACAGCATGTCAAGTGCCCAACCCAAACACAGTATATTGTACATCTTCGCAGATAACTTATACCTGTGCCAGTAACTCGACCGAATCAACGTGCACGCTATTGTACGATAGTTTCGAGCGAAATCAGTTTCCAGACGGCGGTGCTGACTCTTCATCAGGAACGACAAAACAAGAACAAGCGGACTGCTGGAGAAGAAAATACTGCAGTTGGAATACATCCACCAGTAAATGCGAGTCAGGCTCCTGGGGTAGCTGGATACAGGGAGACAAGACAGTAACCGGGACCAATCCGTGCCCAACTGAGGAGGGCTGATTATTGAGTTCATCGCTTGTCTTATCCACTCTCGCTGATTCGAGCAACTGATGTGTTTTCTTCTCAGCGAAAGAGCGCTACGTAGCAGGGGTTGAGCCCCTGCTACGCAAGCTTTGCGCCTTTGTTGTTGTCAACAAAAATCCACAAACAACTGGGAATTCATTTATCATGTGCAATCAACGGTTCGGCACCTTTGTTATTTGGAGAGACGGAATATTGCGGCTACCAGTTGTCTGGATTTTGGCAGCAATAATATTCATGATATCCACACATTGTGCATCAGCGGAGGAACCTCCGTCGGCACTCGCGCTGCTTCGAGGTGTGGAATCGACCAGGACACAACATAATTCTGTTAAGGCGGCTCTCGAAGTACGCTATATTTCTCCGCCGCCGGCGCCGACGATTGACTGTCTGGTCGAAATGGATGTGCCCAAACTACGGTTCGAATTCACAGCCCTCGCCGGAGATGTTTCTGACCAAGTCATCTTGCGAGATGGTGACGAGTTTCATGGATATCGACGAAAAAAGGCTGAAGATGTCCAGGTCTACGACCTACAACGAGCAGTTGGCGCCCGGGGAGATATCGCGTTCGATCCACGAATTCTCGGTCTTTCCGATCTCATGTCATGCGACACTACAGTGAGAGACTGCTTGTGGTACGAAGACCACGAGAGTCTGGAAGTCGTTGGCCAGGAATCTTTCCACGGAGTCAACATCTGGAAAGTAAAGGCCAGTCGCAGAGGCACTACAGCAGAATTCTGGATCGAAGAGCCGTCGTTTCGGGTGCATCGAAAAATCGTCGAGACGCCATACATGCGCATTGTGGTTGATTCGGAATTCGATTCAGGCGAAGAACAGTCACCATTCCCCAGTCGGGTAACCACACAACGAGTTTACAAAAAAGATGAATTAAAAGACCGCAATGAGGAGAGAATTTATATCGTTAAAAGCTTTGATACTGATGCCAAGATTCCACCGGAACGTTTCACACTTAAAGCGATGGACTTACCTTTCAATACGCCAGTCGTCGATTACCGAATTAGCCGCATCGTCGGTTACTGGGACGGTGAGGGGTTGGCGGAGAAACCGGTTTACCTTGGCGAACGGCCGGCTGAGCTTTCTGCACCAGAATCTCAAGGAAATGATCGTCTGCTGTTAATTTCGATCAACCTTTTGGTTTTATTGGTACTGATAGTCGTTATCTGGCTGCGAAAAACTCGAGGAGCAGTCAGGCCGAAGTAGAGGTGATGTTTCCGGGATTTGATCAAATTCTACTTACGGTCTTTTCCAATACAATGAAATGAGCATGGTTGCCTAGCAAGGCAAAGGTATGGTTCCTTGAAGGCGAGTTCGAGTAAAATAAGATCAATAATTTTTGTAGTGGTTCTCTTAGCTATCCACTGTGGGATGGTTGTCTGGCTTGCTGTGAAACAGTCACCGAATGTAGACGAACCTGCTCATCTGGCTGCCGGCATGGCTATGTGGCAATATGGATCGTTCGAGAATTACTGCGTAAATCCTCCGCTGATGCGAGCTGTCGCAACATTGCCAATTCTATTGATGCCTCACGAGAAACTCTGGGCGGATTTTGACGGCGCACCACAACCGAGACCGGAGTTTGTACTCGGGGCTCAATTTGTGGAGTCTCACCCTGAAAATTGGAGACATTTTTTAATTGCTGCCCGCTGTGCCTTATTGCCTTTTTCAATTCTGGGCGGGCTATTCTGCTTTTTCTGGGCTCATGAAATGTTTGGACGAGTCGCCGGTCTAACAGCTTTATCGCTGTGGTGCTTTTCTCCGAATATCCTCACTTGGTCTTCATTGATCTGCACTGATACTATTGCTGCAAGTATGGGAATTGGCGCTGCTTACTTTTTCTGGAGATGGTTACAGTGTCCGAATTGGAATCGCGCCACTGTCGTTGGAGTGTTCTTGGGCTTGGCCTTACTATCCAAGATGACTTGGATCATATTGTTCGTGCTGTGGCCTCTTCTCTGGGGATTATGGCGAATGATGAGTCTACATCGTGTGCCAGCAAAGCCTCAACTTCTTCAATTAGCTACAATACTCATAATTGGGCTATACACTTTAAACTTCGGCTATGCTTTCGACGGAACTTTCACACGCCTCGGAGATTATGAATTTCACAGTCAGTTCCTGGCGGGCGAATCCCAGAGTGATAGTACCAGTACAGGAAATCGATTTGCAGGTAGTTTGCTGGAATTTTTTCCGGTCCCTCTCCCCAAGCAATATCTGCTTGGGATGGATTTACAAAAGGTTGATTTCGAGAATTCCAATCAGAGCAAGCCTTCCTATTTGTTCGGAAAATGGTCGAAGCGAGGGTGGTGGTACTATTACTTCGTTGGACTCGTTCTAAAAGTCCCACTAGGAACCTGGGGATTGGGGCTTTGTGCTGCTCTGGTTTGTTTTTTTTCCTGGCGAAAAAATTTTAGATTAGCAACACTGTCTGCGAATTGTAAGAATGAGCATCACAATTGTAGAAGTGCAAGGGATCAAATTGTTTTGGTGGTGACTGGTGTTGCCCTGCTGATTTTCGTTAGCTCACAAAACGGATTCAGCCACCATTTTCGCTACATCTTACCAGCTTTCCCTTTCGCATTTGTCTGGATTAGCCAGTCGGCGTGCCAGAAATCAATTGAAAAAGTGTCGTTGTCCGTCTTAGTGCTGATCTTTTGGGGATGGTCCGTTATCAGTAGTGTTTCCGTGTTTCCTCACTCGATGTCGTATTTCAATGAATTGGCGGGTGGACCTGAAAACGGACATCATTTTATGCTCGGATCCAGTTTCAGTTGGTCGCAAGATCATTTTTATTTGAAAAAATGGATAGAGGAACATCCTGAAATCGATTCCCCGTATATGCAACTTGAGAGATCGGTTTCACTTGAAGCACTTGGAATTAGGAGTCGCGGTACTCCTCCTAAGGTCAAATCAGGTCAATGGAGGAAAGACAGATTCGAGTCCCAAATGCTCGGCCCTATTCCAGGTTGGCACGTGATAAGTGTTCAGAAAATCCATGAGCCGGAAGGTGGGTATTTGTATTTCCTGGATTTCAAACCTGTTGCGAAGGCTGGGCATTCCATATATATCTTCCACATCGACCTGGACGGCGCAAATCGAGTGCGAAAAGCGTTAGGATTAGCAGAGCTATCAGATTGGCAAATATCACCGGAGCAGTTGCTTGATGATATGGTGGTAGCGCGAGAATCGTCGAGGTTATTGAAAGTTGCATTGTTTGCATCCAACGAAACTGAAGCGACTTCTCAAGCAAGTATTCAGACCGCACTTGCAAGCAACTCGGAATTGTCGCTGACCTTGGTATCCGAAAAAGAAATTTGTAACGGTGAGCTTCAGGAATACAATGTGCTCATTGTTCCAGGGGGTAAGGCCAGCGTGCAAGGAACTGCGTTGGGCACGGAAGGAAGAAATGCGGTCAGAAACTTTGTGCACGGCGGGGGAGGGTATGTGGGAGTTTGCGCTGGCGCATTTTTACCTGCTGTTAATCATGAGTGGAGTTTGAAGCTGATCAATGCGCGAACCACTTCTGGTGTCAGGTACGTTCCAGGCTACGGTACAGTGAGCGCTTCATTTCGCGGGTGGGGAGCCGTGTCTGTCGAATTGACCGACAATGGTCGCCGTCTGTTCGAATGCCCACAGCTTCGGCACCAGCTAGACTATACGGGTGGTCCAGTGTTCTCCCGCGCGAATGTACCAAATTTATATGACTACACGCCACTCGCGTACTTCCGCTCGGAGGTTTGGAAGTATCCGTTTCAGAAAGGAACTATGGTCGATACTCCGGCGATCGTGGCAACACGTTTTGGCCGCGGGAATATAATTTTATTCAGTGCTCACCCTGAAACGATTGCCGGATCTGAGAACCTGCTCCCGTTCGCAATTCGGGCGTGTTCCAGTGTCAAAAGTCAAGCAGTGCAATCCTATGGGCATGGGAATACTGACCGAAGGTCTCCCTAAGAATTTGATTGGCCATTAATTGTCGCCTGACGGCAATTTTCCGGTTCTCAAGGCTCGTCCCGGAGTGGCTCGCGCATCTGTTTACCCCTCTTTGATATCTATGAAAGAGAGGTTCTTGCAAGACAGAATTGGTCCCCGTATCGCAGTGAGAAGCTGTCCCACTTTTTTCTTAATAGGAGAACCAAGACAGTGTCGTACCTTGGAATTGATCAACATGCACGACAGATCACAATTTCGCTGCGTGACGAGAGTGGCGATGTCTTGCAGGTCTGGCAGGTATCGACACGACCGAGAAAATCTATGCGTTTTTTGCGAAGCTGACGCGGGAACGTATCCATAATGGTGAATCGTTCATTGCTGTTGTGAAAATTTGTGGCTTCAACGACTGGTTGGTCCGGTTACTGCAAGACTACCGTTGCCCCTCCGGTTCCGTAGATCGATGCTCTATCCAGATTCACTCCGTTGATTGAAATAGGCTTGGTCGTGGCGTGCAAGATTGGATGGGGAAGTGAGAGATTCGTCCGCGAAACTAATTCAAGCCGTAAGCGCCCGGCCTGCCCATGGTAGTGGGGCCTGAATTCGGCTAGCGTACATAGCGTGTCCGGGTACGTCGGCGTTGTCGTCGGTCGCGTTTGGCGGCTGCCTTCGCACGGGATTCGTTGAGACGGTGAGTCAATACGCTTTCGGGATGCGCCGTGGCCCAGCGATCGGGAAGCATCTCTTCGAGCCGGGCATCGTCGGCGTCATCCATAACACGAACTATTTTACCAACTCTTTCCAATGAGGAAAGACCATTATCCACAGAATGTCGAAAGAATTTCGAAAAGAGTTAGCCAGCTCGCCGGTACCGCCTCCGCCGGCGTCCCGTCCTCAGATCGAGTCCGCCGAGCAACTTAACGAGTTGAGAATAATCTAGCTCAATGCCTTCCTCGTCGTTTGTGGTCGTCAGGAGCTGAAAGGTGCCTTGCTCGAGCCGCTT
>JAJFIP010000045.1 GCA_021774875.1 Emcibacter sp. | reverse complement strand
CCACTAAAGACCCCTGTAAAGAAATTCTAAAACACCTGCCAGCCAAGGCCCAGGGTCGGCAATTTACGTTGAAGGGTGTGAGCCTGAGCGGCAACACATTTTTTCTGGCGGCCTGTCAAAAAATGCGATCGGATCTTGAAGGCGCGGCGCAAGCCCGGCTGAAGGATATCTCGGGGTACAGCGCAGCCGAAAAACAATTTAATGCTGGAGTTGAGGGGGTTAAGCGAGATGTGTACGTTTACTTCCTTCAGTTTGTAGCCCTTAAAATTTATGACTATCTCCCGCCTGAAGAACAGGCAAAGTTTGCACCCAATTCACCGGAAGCGATGGACAAGGCGCTGGAGTGGTTGGCTCGGCCGGAAAACGAAATCCAGACCTACGTTCACGCTTACCTTGAAGCCAAGGCAGAGCCTCTGGCCCGTCTGTTCAATGACTACATGTCCGGCGCGTCTATGGAGATTATCAGCGGTTTAAAGGAGTTGATGAGTAAGGCGAAGGAAAAGTTTGACCGGTTCACTAAAATGCAAAGGGAGATCGATACAAAAGATAAAGATACTGAAGTCAGCGATATCCTGGAAAAGTACGGGTTCGGTGGGGATTATCTGAAGAAGTTCAAGGATTACGAAGGACGCATCAAGGGGCTTAACAAATCCTTCAAAATAAAAGAAGCGGTGACCATCATCTCCGGAGCTTTTCAGACTGATATTCCTAACCAGAAAATTGCCGGGATGATGGAACTGTTGTCCCTCGTCGGTGGCGTGGCAGAAGACAGCAATATTCCCATCGTGTCGCTGTTCGGTCAGATCGTCAAAGCATACGGTGACATGGGCAAGGAAATGCTGGCCAAGGTTCTGGCGCTGGAAAAAATGATACGAGGCCGCGAGGGATTTTGTATCGGTGGTGAAACTCATACTCTTATCGATCCGCAAACCCTCGCATTTTTTGATGTCCTCAGTCGGGATTATGAAGCCTGCCCGCTGGAATTGGACGGTTTGTTTCGCAATGTATTTTATCAAACCCAACCGGAGCACAACGACAATCAGTTGTATTTCTGGGATGGAAAAACCTTCATCAAGGGTAGTGCCGGGGGCGGCGGGCATACCGGATTGCGCGAGGCCATTCGGCTGATTAGAGAAGGGGAGCGGCTCAATTTTGCTTCTTACGCGGGTAAATCCAAAGATATCACGACCATCGCCGAGGTCTACAACACCCCCTACCCGAAAGGCGAACCGCGCGGAAAAAATCGAACAAAAACTTCCGGCGTGATGGGGTTACAGGAAGAGGCGGAGGTTGTTATCGATACCATTGGGGGTCAAATCAAATCTCTGCGAGGCGGTGTTGATCCTTACGGCGAGCCAGCCTGCACTGTTGAAAAAGTGGACAAGTGGATCGAAAAAGAGTCAGGCCAGCGCGTTGGGCGTTTCATGGAACTGTTCGACAATTCAAGTCAGGATTTGAAGATCAGTTATGCGTTGGCTTTTGTCGAACAGCACAGCAAATTAAAGGGCACTGGCGGTCGCCGAACTGCAGCCTATAAAACCTATTCCCGTTTTTTTGACAAAGTGGAACCCCTTTCCCTGTTTAAAATCCGGGGTTGGGTTCTCAACGATAAACACCCGGATCAATCCTGTCCAAAATGCGCCGGGGCGAAGATCGACCTGTCCTATAGCAACGCACGTCAGTTACCGGGTTGCGAGATAAAACAGGCCGATGCTAAAGGTCGGTTCATTGCGCATCTGGTTACTAAATCGTCGGATCTTTCGGCGAAGGTCTCCGCCAGCGCGGGCAATGTTCACAGTGAAACGCTTTCGATCGATCCGAAAAAGCTCGGCCTGGACCTAGAGGAAAAACCGTTTTTAGAATCGTTCAGTCTGACGATTCCTCTTGAATTTGAAGAGGACGAAAAAGAAGAAGGCGAGGATGAAGAGGGACCGCCCGAGGGTGGTGTTTCAGCAGATGATATCGCAGGTCAATTGGAAGTGGTGGCGACGCAAGCTGAATCGGCTGCTTCTCAAATGCAGCAAGCCTGCCACAAGCTGTCCGGCATCGGGGAGGTTAAGACACAGTTAAAACAATTCCAAACGAGATTGCCCGAATTCAGATCGGAATTGAATGCGGTTCAGCAAGAGGTCGAGCAACGTTCACGAAGCGTCGTGGAAATCCAGAAAATGTCGGGCGATGCTTCAGGCATTGCGGAGTCCATTATTGATTACAGAAAAACTACCGAGGAGAGAGCCCTGTTTGCTTGCGAACAAGCGGAGCTTTTGCAGAAAAAGCAGGGCGACCCAAAAACGCTTATTCCAAAAGCAGAAGCGGCCGGACGCGAAGCTCAATCCATGGCAGGAAAGGCAGTAACGGCCTACACCCGTGTTCGAAAAATGGCCAATGAGGCTGAAGCGAAAGCCCAAGCGCTTGGCGGCTCGGGAAAAAAGGTCCGCTCCCTCCAGCAAAAGGCTCAGGAAGCCATCGCACGATTAAAAGCGATCGGCACACAGGTTGAACAGTTCGACCAGGCCCTCAATCAGGCTGCAGAAGCTCGTCAGAAGCTACCTGAGCTTAAGGCTCGCGCAGAGGGGCTGCTCGCGCAGGGGCGCAGTGCTTCCGGGGCGGCGGAGCAGACGGTGCGCCTGGATGCGGCCTTTGGGCGGGTGATCGTTGTAACCGAACGTGCCGTGCCTTGTGATGAGGAAGTGTCTCCTCAACTGGTTGCCTTGAAAGAGGGGCTGGCTTCAGCCAACGCGGAATTGCAGGCCTTGCAGCCTCAATTGGATTCGCTCAACCGGGTGGTGGCCAGCTCCGATAACGGTGAGTTGAAGGAGGCCGTTGCCAGCATCAAAGCGGTGGCCGATACGGGGGAAGTGTTTTCCGAGGCGGCAGAGAAAATGGGTGCCGATGCGATGAAGTGTGTGGCTCTGGCCCGCGCTGTGAGCCAGGAAGGGCCGGACAAACTGGCAGGCACGGCCCGTGTTGCGATAGCTGCCTGTGAATTTAAAAACGCGAAAGGGTTGATCGAGAAACTGGGGAACGATCCGCGCCGGGCGAAGCTGGAAGCGCTCTATTTTGAGCGGGTGCGTTACGAAGGTAAAACCAAAACCCTGTTTGCGCAAGCCAATCAGTTATTCAAGGACAACCAGTTGGAGCAGGCACTGGCGTTGTTGAAAGAAGCGCGGGGCCATACCAAATGCGACAAATTCCTGGGACGTATTGATCAGGCCATTGGGAAAATTGAAGCACGGATGCAGGCTGAGAAAGATGAGC
>JAJFIP010000044.1 GCA_021774875.1 Emcibacter sp. | reverse complement strand
ATACCCTTCACGGACTAAGCATGTAGAAGCCTTCGATTGACGACTTTCGGACGGGGGTTCGATTCCCCCCGCCTCCACCATTTTCAGATTCAATACAATCCAAAGAAGTCCAGAACCCCATGGAAACATGGGGTTTTTCTTTTGTCTAGAATCCTAAGAGCCTGTTCTGTGAACTGGCAGTATCGAGTCGAAAGGTTATAACCTGAACAAGAACGGCTAATATAAAAAGGAAGGACAAGAACTGGCTATCGATATTTCCACTCATGCAGATTTTATTGAAAAGCAACGCAGCGCTGGCAATATTGTTGCGCAGTTGCAACGGGTTGACATCAACGCTACCATGAGTTTTTGAGGGATAGCAAAATCGACAAACTGCTTATGTTGGCGTCTGAAACTCACTCGGCACTAGCTGAGGCTAATCTATTGTTATGTCTAAGAACTCCAAATCAGTCAAAAGGAAGCAGGCCACCAGTCTGTGGCGGGCGTTTGCAACGGCACTCATGGTGTTCAGTGTTCTGTCGATTGTCGTCGCCAGCAGTATTCATATGGCCCTTAATTTTCAGGCGCAATCGCGGGCTATCGCAACGCAACAACAAATCATTGCGCTGGGGGCGGCGGAGAAAGTATCAAATGCCATTGATCACATATTTGGCGCGCTGGATGGGGCGGGCAAGATCGGGCGACCTCTCAGCAGCTCAGTTGACGAACGTCGGTTGTTGTTGCACAGCCTGCTGGAACTCAATGACGATTTTAACGAAATTGCATTACTGAATGGCCTCGGTCACGAATTGGCCAAGGTCTCTCGCTACAAGGTGTATAAACAATCAGACCTTGTCAGTGTAGCCACAAACAATCTGTTTGAACAAATCAATACAAATAATAGATATATCGGCCCGACTAATATTGACAAACTCAGCAATGAACCGATGATCACAGTAGCGGTTCCCATCACAAATCTTGCCGGTGATTTTTCGGGGGGGTTGGTTGCCAAGGTCAGTCTGAAGTTCGTATGGGATCTGATGGCCACCCTGAAACTTGGGCAAGAGGGGGTGACCTACATCGTTGACCGGACCGGAACGCTCATTGCCTTTCACGATGAGCAAAAGGTGTTACAAGGTGAAAATCTCGCTCATCTGGAACAGGTAGCGGCGTTCATTCACGCCGACCAGGCATTCGTTCCCAGCGATGCCGGATTAGTAACGGGCATCACGGGTGCTTACTCGCTGGCCATGCATGCCCCTCTTGGATTGCCCGATTGGGCAGTGGTGACGGAAATGTCGGTTTCCGAGGCTTATCGACCGGTGATCCTGAGCATGGCGCTATCGATCGGGGTTGTAATTATCGTAGCGCTATTGGCAATTGCCGCCGGTCTTCGGTTTGCCCGTCGCCTGGTTGCGCCCATGAATGAGCTGGCGGCAACCGCGACTCGTATTGCAGAGGGCCATTTAGAGTTGGAGGCTCCCATCACCGGCTCGACCGAGGTACGTGGTTTGGCCGCCGCGTTTAACAGCATGACTGAACAACTGCGGAATTTCATCCATTCGCTGAAGAAAAAAGTTAGTAAGCTCGAAGAAACAGAAGGGGCTTTGCGTGAGAGTGAAGCCTATTACCGCTCGATCTTTGAAAACTCTCTCTATGGGATCGCCATCACGGACACAGAATTTAAATTCACCAAAGTTAACGAAGCCTGGTGCAACCTGATCGAATACACCGAGGAGGAGTTAATAGATAATATGGGCATCTCGGACGTGACCCTGCCCGACAATATTCCCGAAACTATGGAAGTGATTGGGAAATTGATCAGCGGGGAAGTCAGGCAGGGGCATCTGGAAAAACGCTACAAAACCAAATCCGGGAAAATCATTGATGCCATAACGTTCGTCAGAGGGATCTACGACAAGGACGATCGTTATCTTGGAAATGCCGCCTCGATCCTGAATATTACCGAACGCAAGCAGGGAGAGCGGGCCTTACAAAAAAGCGAGACAAAATACCGGCGCATTTTTGAATCGGTAGAAGATGGATATATTTTAGCGGGTATGGACGGCACCATTCAATCGGTCAACCCCGCCACGGCCAAGATGCTGAAATATGAAATAGAGGCAGAGTTGATAGGAAAAAATATTGCACAGGATATCTACGCCAACACCCCACAGCGCGAGGGCATGTTGGCGGCGTTGATGGAAAAAGGTCGGCTCAAAGGTTACCTGCTGGAATTCAGGCGGCGGGACGGTGAGGTGATCGCGGCGGAGTGCAATCTTAATCTGGTTTTTGATGAGGCCAATCTTCCGGTCGCGATAGAAGGGACTTTCAGGGATGTGACGGAACGGAACCGGGCCCAGCAAGAACTTGAGCGGCACCGGGAACATCTGGAAGAGCTGGTTGAAGAGCGGACCCGGGAACTGGCGGACAACGAACAAAAATATGAAGACCTTTATGAAAATGCCCCTGATATGTTTGCGTCCGTAGATGCGAAAACAGGGAATGTTATTCAATGTAACCAGACATTTCTTAAAAAATCACATTATTCCAAGAATGAGGTAATTGGGAAGCCCATCTTTCAGGTTTATCATCAGGATTGTCTTGATAAAGCCAAAATCGCTTTTGAGCAATTTCAAAAAACCGGAGAGATAAAAAATGAAGAACTTGCTATTAGGAAAAAAGACGGAAGTGCGCTTGAGGTCATATTGAATGTTACTGCAATCAGAGATGAGGACGGGAAGCCCATTTACAGCCGTTCTATCTGGGTTGACATCAGCGTGCGAAAGGAAGCTGAAAAGAAGGTTCTGGAGGCGAAAAAGGCTCTGGAGATGGCTAACAAAAGGTTGCAGGAAGTAGACCGGCTCAAATCCATGTTCATTGCGTCCATGTCGCATGAATTTCGTACACCCCTAAACTCCATCATGGGTTTTACCGGCATCCTTCTAATGGATATTGCGGGAAAACTTGAACCCAAACAAAGAGATCTTATTAAACGGGCCAACAAGTCCTCAAAGCACCTTCTCTCTTTGATTATTGATATCATTGATATATCCAAGATTGAGGCAGGAAAAATTGAATTTATCGGCAGCCTCTTTACGTTGGATACAGTTATTGATGAAGCGGTAAACGAGATCGAAACGATTAGAAATGAGAAGGGTCTCGAATTGAGGGTGAATGTTCCGGACAATGTTAAAATGGATACTGATCGAAAGAGGGTCTTTCAATGCATCCTCAATTTAATAACCAATGCAATTAAATATACGGAAAAAGGATGGGTATCTATTTCAGCTAGCCAACTAAACGGAGCGGTTGAGATTTTGGTTGAAGATTCCGGCATTGGTATCGCCGAAAAAGATCTACCTAAACTGTTTCAACCATTTGAACGGCTAGATTCACCCTTGCGGACCAAGGAATTGGGAACCGGGCTGGGGCTCTATTTGACTAAAAAAATGGTTTCAGAAATTCTGAAAGGATCAATAAGAGTGGAAAGCCAGGTTGGAGTGGGTAGCAGGTTTTTCATGACTATTCCCTCACATCTCCAAAAAGAAAATATTGAAAAAAAATCCATTTTCTTTTCTTTGGAGAAGTGATGAAGACGGCCCTAATTATTGAAGATGACGACGGTAACATGGAGGTGATCTCTATTCTTTTAGAGAATAGTGGGTATCAATATATTAAAGCTGAAACGGGACAAAAAGGGATCGAACTCGCCCATGAAAAGCTTCCGGATTTTATTTTGCTTGATATTCAGCTTCCTGACATGACTGGATTGGAGGTTTTAAAAAAAATCCGTGCTTCAAAAACGGATGGACACATTCCCATAATCGCAATGACATCTTATGCAATGGCTGGCGATCGCGAAGCGTTATTAGCTGCAGGATGTAACGGTTATATTGAAAAGCCCGTTACCCCCAATAAAGTCATCAAACAAATTCAGATGATCCTGGAAGAAATCATATAAAAATATTATTCTGAAAAGTCCGCTTTACATCTTCGGGGATCAGCTGGCAAACTGCGGAGACTGGTCAAAACCTGGTTCAATCTAATTTAAAAACACATACTTTAATTTTTACAAATAATTTGATGCATTAACCTAACAGAACAATTTAAAGACTCAATTAAAGATGATGTATTCGCCTTTTCCCGCCTGTATTCCGGCAGCAGGTGACGACCCGGAATTTCATTTATTTCAATTTTCTCTTCCAAACTATCTGCCATTTCCAAAAGTAATTTTAGTTGGTTTCCGTCAAATGGGATGCCTTGAGCTATTTGCTTAAATTCTTTTAGAGAGATTTTAATCACCCTGGAAAATTCATGTAGGTCTTTTGATTCTTCCATGGTCGAGTCATCTTTCACCCCCGATAGCAACTCATCAATCGTAATATCAATTTGAACTAAATTATCTATTACGGGTTGCCATGATTCTTTAAATTGAAACATAAACCACCAGCCCTACCGCTGCTTGCCAACGAATGCAGCGTACATGATTGTTTCCGAATCACCATCGAGTTTTAATAGGGCATTGACTAAATCGTCAAAAAACCCGCAGGTTGTCATAATTCCAAAATCGAGGGCGGTACAGGAAAGATACAAGTTCTGGGCAAGGTGCCCGATATCCAGCAAAACGTAACGGTAGCCTCGTTCTCCATATTTATACTTTGTGCGAGCCAAAAACCCGGAAATAAGGAAAACGACTGCGGCTTGTTCGCAATACTCCTGACCACATAAGGCCTCAGTGATTTTCTCTGTAGGGTCAAATTTTTCCAGGGTTTCCAATGAATGACTTGAAACCTGATAATGGTATAAACCTTTTTCCAAGCCATCTACATTTCGAACGGCAAGGTATATCTCCGCAGGAAAGAGTGCACCACCAGAAGGCGCTGTTCTTAAAGGCTGCCCTTCACCGCCAGGAATTGGAATCTCCCCGGTTATTCCAAATGTCTGGAAAAGCATTTTAGAAAGTTCTGGTAGAGAAACAGGGGTTTCTCCAAAGGTCCTCACAGACCTTCTACTTTTGATTATTTCATCAAACCCCCGCTCGCCTTCTGGCCATGTGTCTTCACCCGGCAACTTTATTGTTTTCGCATAGGGGTATTTCTTGTAGCCCTTGGCCATTCGACGCAATTCGGCCCGGGAGAAATCTGACTTGGGCGCAAGCAGATGCCCTGTATCACGATGTAGCTTGGTGTTCTCATGATACAACTTTGAAATTGAAACCACTTCGGAGTCTAATATTTTGTCCTCAGCTGTTGCATCGCTAGAATTCATTTGGTCACCTGTTTTTACGGAAAGGCATGAGGAAAAGGATTTACTCTATTACCATTTTCTATATTGCATTGTAATCCAAGTTTTTTTGGAACGCTTCTATATCTATTCCCACCTAAATGCATATGGTTATGATTTATATCAAGCGGCTGCATCCCTGGGATCACCACTCTTGCGACCTTAAATCCAGCATGATTTATATCTTCAGTTGTTAAATCAAAATAGAGTGGCTCCAGGTTTTGTGTCGCAAGTTCTTCAGCAAGAAAGTCCACGCAAGTTTGAAGATTACCCATATTCGACAGGGGTTTTAAATCCTCAAATTTTAATTTCTTTGGCGGAGATTTTAAAAACCCCAAAGACGATTTAAGGTTTGGGCAGACAGCATGAGCCAGGGCATGGAGCGTGGGAGTTGTTAAATTTTTGAAGTCGGGCTCCGGGGAAAAATCTGGTTCTGCTCTTGCGTAGC
>JAJFIP010000043.1 GCA_021774875.1 Emcibacter sp. | reverse complement strand
ATAACTTGCCCGATGAGCCATATTTACGGCATCAAATGTTTCGCTTAAGGTTCCGATCTGGTTGACCTTGATCAGGATGGAATTAGCTACGCCCTTTTTAATGCCATCCGCAAGGCGTATTGGGTTGGTAACAAACAGATCATCACCCACAAGCTGAATTTTGTCACCAACAAGATCAGTCAGAATTTTCCAGCCCTGCCAGTCATCTTCGTCCATGCCGTCTTCGATGGACAGTATCGGGTAACGTCCGCACAAGTCGGCGTAATAAGCCGCCATTTCTCCGCTATCCAACGTCTTCCCCTCACCCGCAAGCACATATTTACCATCTTTATAAAATTCAGAGGAGGCCGCATCAAGAGCTAGCATAATGTCTTCACCTGGCTTATATCCCGCGGCTTCAACTGACTGCATAATAAAATCCAGCGCATCAACGGTCCCGCTCAGATTGGGGGCAAAACCGCCCTCGTCACCGACACTGGTACTAAGACCGGAATCGGACAATTTCTTTTTCAGGGTATGAAAAATCTCGGCTCCCATACGCACAGCATCGCGGATATTGCCGGCAGAGATCGGCATAATCATGAATTCCTGAATATCTATGGGGTTATCGGCATGTTCGCCACCATTTATGATATTCATCATGGGAACTGGCAACAGACGAGCAGACGGGCCACCCAGATAATTATAAAGCGGCAATGCGGCCTCATCCGCAGCAGCCTTGGCAGCGGCCAGACTGACACCCAGAATAGCATTGGCCCCCAGACGGGATTTATTGGCTGTACCGTCAAGATCGCACATGACTGTATCAATCATAATCTGATCTTCTGCATCAAGACCAGTCAAGGCATCATATATTTCGCCATTAACCGCATCCACGGCTTTCAGGACACCTTTGCCAAAATAACGTTTTCCACCATCACGAAGCTCTACGGCCTCATGGGCACCTGTTGAGGCGCCGGACGGCACCGCAGCACGACCAAAGGCGCCTGTTTCCAGTGTTACGTCAACTTCAACGGTGGGATTACCCCGGCTATCCAGAATTTCGCGGCCAGTGATGTCAATAATTGCAGTCATATTTTTTTCTCAGAAATAGTAATAGTAATAGTTAAACCAGCCGCGATTGGTTTACCGCGGCCTCAATAAAAGATGCAAACAGGGGATGTGGTTCAAAGGGCTTGGATTTTAGCTCCGGGTGGAACTGCACACCAATAAACCACGGATGCTCTCTGATCTCAACAATTTCAGGGAGCTCGCCGTCTGGCGATAGTCCGGAAAAAGTCAGTCCGGCTTCTTCCAATTGTTTGCGGTAGTTGATATTCACTTCATAACGGTGTCTGTGACGTTCGGAAATGGCTTCACTGCCGTAAATTTTACAAACCTTGCTGCCGGGTAGCAATTTTGCCTTATAGGCTCCAAGGCGCATGGTGCCGCCCTTATCACCATCTTCAGAACGGGTCTGTATCGCCCCCCCCTGCTGCCATTCGGTCATCAGCCCGACAATAGCATGATCGCATTTACCGAATTCCGTGGAATTGGCGCCTTTGATATCTGCCAGATTACGCGCAGCTTCTACGCAGGCCATCTGCATACCAAAACAAATACCAAAATAGGGAATCTTACGTTCCCGGGCAAAGCGGGCGGCAGCAATCTTGCCCTCGGCTCCCCTTTCGCCAAAGCCCCCCGGAACCAGAATACCATCAACATGCTCAAAATGGGCGGCAAGATCGGCACCTTTTTCAAAAATCTTGGCATTATACCATTCGATATTAACTTTTACATTATTGGCAAAGCCACCATGAACCAAGGCTTCAATCAGGGATTTATAGGCATCCTTCAGTTCAGTGTATTTTCCAACCACGGCGATGGTAACGTCACCTTCGGGGCTGGACACATGATCCATAATTTTATGCCAGCGGGTCAGATTTGCATCGGTCAGCCCGGGATCAATACTGAATGCTGACAAGACTTCTGCATCCAGTCCTTCCGCATGGTAATTCAGCGGCACTTCGTAAATGCTGCTGGCATCCAGTGCCTGAATTACAGCAGATTCCCGTACATTACAGAAAAGGGCTATTTTCCGGCGGTCTGAATCATCAATTTCATGCTCAGATCGGCAGACAAGCACGTCCGGCTGTATACCAATACTGCGCAGTTCCTTAACGGAATGCTGGGTTGGTTTGGTTTTAAGTTCTCCTGCAGCTGCAAGAAACGGCACTAACGTCAAATGTATATAACAAACATTGGATTTGCCCAGATCATTACCAAGCTGACGAATGGCTTCCATAAACGGCAGGCTTTCGATATCACCTATGGTGCCGCCAATCTCACATAAGACAAAATCCGTATCAGCATCTACATCTGATGTGGCAAATTCCTTGATCGCATTGGTCACATGGGGGATCACCTGCACGGTCGCTCCGAGATAATCGCCACGCCGTTCTTTAGCCAGAATATCACTGTAAACCCGCCCGGATGAAACACTATCGCTCTTGCGGGATGGCACGCCGGTAAACCGTTCATAATGCCCCAGATCAAGGTCAGTTTCTGCCCCGTCATCGGTCACGAAAACTTCACCATGCTGATAGGGAGACATGGTGCCCGGATCAACATTAAGATAAGGGTCAAGTTTTCTGAGGCGGACTATATAGCCCCGGGATTGTAATAATGCGCCAAGTGAAGCGGACAGGATGCCCTTCCCTAAAGAAGAAACAACGCCACCTGTAATAAAAATATAACGCGCCATGGGCAGTTAAATATCCCGACATATGTTAGTTTTATTTAAGAATCCGGAATGACAGGTTCTGGTTTATCTTCCGGCTCAGTCTGTTCAATAACAGGCTCTTCCACATCGAATACGGAACTGTCTGTTGTCTGTTGTTTAGCGATTACGGCCAGTCCAAGACTTGTCACAAAAAAACCAACCGCGAGGAAAGTTGTAATCCGGGTCAACAAAGTTGCCGAGCCCCGACCAGCCATCATGCCACCCTGACCGCCACCTATACCCAGTGCACCACCAGATGATTTTTGGATAAGCACCAGAATCACAAGGCTAATTGTTAAAATCAAATGAACAACGAGAACAACCTCTTGCATATCTTAAAACTCTTTTTTCATCTGCATAAATAAATAATCAAAATGGCTTTTACTCTAATCTGTTTCATATGGCTAGTGCTAAATGAATTGTCAACTACTGATAGGTTCTTATGATACCGTAAAAATCATCGGCTTTCAGACTGGCTCCGCCCACAAGTGCACCATTGACGTTGGCAACAGACATCAATTCACTGGCATTTGATGCTTTGACCGAACCCCCATATTGTATGCGGACCATTTCTCCATTATCACCAAACCGATCCTTCAGTAAAGTGCGGATAACACCATGCACTTCGGCCACATCATCTGTTGTCGGTACTTTGCCTGTCCCTATGGCCCATACCGGCTCATAAGCTATCACTGTGTTTTCTGCTGTGGCCTGTTCAGGGATGGAAGCAGTCACCTGAGATGTTACCACATTCAGGGTTTCGCCATTTTCCCGCTCCCCGTCCGTTTCTCCGACACAGATAATAGCCGTCAGCCCCTGTTCCTGCACAGCGGCGGCCTTGGCCCTTACCATGTCATTTGTCTCTCCGTGATCAGCACGGCG
>JAJFIP010000042.1 GCA_021774875.1 Emcibacter sp. | reverse complement strand
GCTCAGAGGCGGCCTGATTCAGATGGCCCTTAAAGCTTCAACGGACAATGACCCGGAAACCATCCGTCAGGCAATGATTGAAGCCCATATTCCGCTGATCGAAGAGGCCGGGGAAGCAGGGGTGCAGGTTTTGTGTTTTCAGGAGGTTTTTACCCAGCCCTATTTCTGCCCTAGTCAGGATGAAAAATGGTACGCCAGCGCGGAGCCTATCCCCAGTGGTCCGACTACGCAATTGATGCAGGAATATGCTGCCAAATATAAAATGGTCATTGTGGTTCCCATATATGAGCGCGATGATGTGACTGGCGTTTATTATAATACCGCCGCCGTTATTGATGCGGATGGCTCCTATCTTGGCAAATACCGAAAGACCCATATCCCGCAGGTGTCAGGCTTTTGGGAGAAATTTTTCTTCAAGCCAGGAGCCTCGGACTGGCCGGTATTTGATACCCAATATTGCAAGCTAGGGGTTTATATCTGCTATGATCGCCATTTCCCCGAAGGCTGGCGGGCTTTGGCCCTGGGTGGCGCGGAATATATTGTTAATCCATCGGCGACAGTTGCCGGACTTTCCGAATATCTGTGGAAGCTGGAACAGCCGGCTTCTGCGGCGGCCAATGGCTGCTGGATCGGGGCCATCAACCGGGTTGGTAGGGAAGAACCTTGGAATGTGGGTGAGTTTTACGGCCAGACTTATTTTGTTAATCCACGCGGCGAGATCGAAAAACAAGCCAGCCGTGACAGGGATGAACTGATCATTCATGATATGGATATGGGCATGGTGCAGGAGATACGCAATAAATGGCAGTTCTTCCGCGACCGCAGGCCGGAAACATACGGCCCCCTGACACGCGGAGAATAAGTAACCATGAATAATTACGACGCTGATCTCTGGAATGCCGATCTTGAGCCTACGACAGAAGTGACCAGAACCTGGGACTGGAAGTCTTATGCAGCACTCTGGATTGCCATGGTGGTCTGTGTTCCAACCTATATGCTATCAGCGGGCCTGATAGCTGAAGGAATGTCATGGGATCAGGCTGTTCTTACAGTCATGCTAGGCAATGTCATTGTTCTGGCCCCGATGATTCTGATCGGCCATGCGGGTGCTAAATACGGGGTTCCCTTTCCCGTTCTTCTCAGGTCGGCTTTTGGCACCAAGGGGGCGCGAATTCCGGCTATGGCCCGTGGGCTGGTGGCTTGCGGCTGGTTTGGCATTCAGACCTGGGTTGGTGGCTCGGCCATATATGTCATACTCAACAGCCTATCGGGCAATGCTTTTCAGGGCTCACCCCTGCCATTCCTAGGTATTGATCTGACCCAATTCTTAAGTTTTCTGGGCTTCTGGTCAATTCATCTGTATTTCATAAAGCATGGCACTGAATCAATCCGCTGGCTTGAGACTATAGCGGCACCTTTCCTGATAATAATGGGACTGGCTTTGCTGGCATGGGCCTATATTCAGGCGGGCGGATTTGGCGCCATGTTGTCAACGCCGTCACAATTCGATCCCGGTGGTCCCAAAGAGGGTCAGTTCGTTGGTGCCTTCATCGCGGGGCTTACCGCCATGGTGGGTTTCTGGGCGACCATGGCGCTTAATATTCCCGACTTCACCCGCTTTGCCAAGAGTCAGAAAGATCAGATCATTGGTCAGATGATCGGGCTACCATTACCCATGGCGTTATTTGCCTTTATCGGGGTTGCGGTAACCTCGGCCACGGTAACAATTTTCGGTGAAGCCATCTGGGATCCGGTGGCCTTGGCTGGTCGCATGGGCGGCTTGGGCGTTGTTGTGGCTCTGGCGGCACTTATGGTTGCGACCCTGACCACCAACCTTGCTGCCAATGTGGTGGCACCGTCTTATGGCTTTTCCAACCTCAATCCCCAGAAAATAAGCTTTACCATGGGTGGCTATATCACTGCCGGCATCGGCATTGCCATTTTTCCGTGGAAATTACTGGAAAGTTCCGGCGGTTATCTGTTTGTCTGGCTGCTGGGCTACTCGGCTCTACTTGGTCCCATTGCGGGCATACTAATAGCCGATTATTTTCTGCTCAAAAAATGTAATCTGAAAGTGGATGATTTATTCCGGCATGATGGCGAATATGGCACTGGTAATGGCTGGAACAGGGCAGGGCTTTATGCCTTGGTCATCGGCATCCTGCCCAACTTGCCGGGCTTTCTTCATGCGGCGGGCTTTGTGGAAACAGTTCCGGAAATCTTTGATACCTTGTATGGTTACGCGTGGTTTGTTGGAGTCCTTGTTGCAGGTGGGTTATATCTTATTATCGCAAAAAAAACTGACTAGAGGAGAAAACCTATGTCGCTTTTTATTCGGGGTGGTACCGTTATTAATGCGGACGGAAGTGAGCGTGCCGATGTATATATAGAAGGTGGCCTTATCAAGGCTGTAGGCCAGGATCTTGATGTGCCTTCGGACGCGGAAGTCATTGATGCACATGGTCAATATGTCATGCCCGGTGGTATTGATCCCCATACCCATATGCAGCTTCCTTTCATGGGGACTGTGGCAACTGAGGATTTTTTCACTGGCACGGCGGCGGCCCTTGCGGGCGGGACAACGATGATCATTGACTTTGTTATCCCAAACCCTCAGCAGCCCCTGATGGAAGCCTATCAGATCTGGCGTGGCTGGGCAGAAAAAGCTTGCTCCGATTACAGTTTCCATGTGGCGGTCACTTGGTGGGATGATAGCGTGAATGTGGATATGGGGCGTCTGGTCCGGGACGAGGGCGTTAACAGCTTCAAACATTTTATGGCCTATAAGGGTGCCATCATGGCCGATGATGAAATTCTTTATAACAGCTTTACCCGCGCCCTGGAACTGGGGGCTATGGCCACCGTACATGCGGAAAATGGCGAGATGGTGTTTCAGTTACAGCAAAAACTGCTTGCCACGGGTATGACCGGCCCTGAAGCCCATCCCCTGTCCCGGCCCCCTGCCGCTGAAGGCGAAGCCGCAAATCGCGCCATTCGTCTGGCAGAGATAATCGGAGTGCCACTTTATATCGTCCATGTGTCGACCAAAGATGCGCTGGACGAAATTATCAGGGCGCGAGGCAATGGCCAGCGGGTTTTTGGCGAGGCTCTCGCGGGTCATTTGTTGATTGATGACAGTGTTTACCGCCATCCGGATTTTGAGACAGCGGCGGCATATGTGATGTCACCACCGTTCCGTTCCAAAGAACATCAGACGGCTTTGTGGAAAGGTTTACAATCGGGTAGCCTGCAAACCACGGCCACAGACCATTGTTGTTTCTGTGCCGATCAGAAAGCGGCAGGGCGCGATGATTTCACCCTAATTCCCAATGGTACTGCCGGGGTCGAGGACCGTCTGTCTATTTTATGGACTCATGGGGTAGGAACGGGAAAGCTCACTCGTGAAGAATTTGTTGCGGTCACCAGTGCCAATACGGCGAAAATTTTCAACATCTATCCTCGCAAGGGTGTGATCCGGGCGGGGGCCGATGCTGATATTGTTGTCTGGGATCCGGCGGCCAGCAAGACCATCTCGGCCAAAACCCATAAACAGAATATTGACTTTAATATCTTTGAAGGTATGACCGTGACGGGTCTGGCTTCTCACACTATCAGCGGTGGGAAGTTACGCTATAAAGAAGGCGAATTAATGGTCGAAAAGGGAAGCGGCTCATATGTCAAACGCCCGGCCTTTCAGCCAATGTTTAATGCGCTAGAGAAAATTGCCGTGGCTAATAAACCGACGCCTGTAAAACGTTAAATATCAAGTATTCTGATTAAAAAAGGGCGGCCCGTGAGCCGCCCTTTTTGTTATTATTATTATCCCCGTCTTAGAAACGATAACGCAGGCCAACCTGTATCCGGTAAACAGACGGCAGCCGGGCAATATTTGGATTTTGTGCCGTTGCCACTGGTGTCGTTGGCGCACTCAGGACGAACTGTGAACCGTCACCACTAATGGACATATTGGCCAGTGGAATGTTTGAAGGCTCGAAGATGGTATCGAGGCGACCCCAGTCATTGTTGATCAGGTTGCCCAGATTTTCAATATCAAGGATGAACTCAACTTTATGACCCTCAACGATCTCAAATTCCTGAGAGAAGCGCATGTTAACCCGGCTAACCCAACCGGTCCGGCAAGCGTTCCGGGGAATGATGCTTCCACGGTGTGCTGAGAGACAGTCGTCATTGCTGATGGTCTGATCAAGGCTGGCAAGGAAATTGGCATCACCGGTTATGATCGGATCATTAAGCCCGGAGGGCACATAGAAAAGGTTTGGTCCGGGGTTATCAGTAGACGTTCTATCAGCAAGGTCGTTACCACCAAAAGGTAGGGGATCTGTTCCGGATGGCGCGTCAAAGACATAGCTGAAATTCCGACCGGAACGGCCCGTATAGACAAAGCCCAATTTGGTTAAATTCTCACCAAACAGCTCTTTTTCCCAGTTAATGGTCGCGGTAATCCGGTTTGGAACCTCAAAACTTGACGTAGAGACATCAGCGTTATTTAAATCCCGTTGTGGATCAAAAGCAAATGTTTCAAAGGCGATGAAGCGGTTATAGGAACGAACATCATTCACATCCTGGTAGGAGTAACCCAATGTGGTCGTGAAATAACCCAAGTCAGTATCAAACGACTTGGCAACATCAAACGAGATTACTGTACTGCTGCCTTGATTTGTGTTTCTGACAATATAGTCGGCACAGTTGAAGAAAGAAGGGGAGCAATCGAGCGGTGACCCATCGAACGTCAAGTTCAGGTCGGTACTCGCATAGATTGGGCGGCCATCGGGGGCTGTTCCTATTTGCCCAAGTGCTTCGCGGCGACCCTCAAAAATGTCATAACCATTTTTCACATCTGTATAGATCACTTCAAGGCTAAAGTCCCAATCATCACCAAGACCAATTTTGGTAAGGTCGGCATTATAGTCAAATGCCAGATTATACTTCCAACTGGACAGCATTTCGAGATCAGGTGACAGTGCATCCACATCCAAAGCCTGATTTGTCGCTAAGAAACCCTGAAAGACATCAGATACCGCATTGGCATTTGGCAGGTTATTTGCGACACCATCAATAAGCCCGGTGAAGAAGCCAGCGGGCGTACCCGCATCGGGGCCATCGAAGAATTTGGCAAAGAAGCCAGCGAATGTCCGGGTGATACCATTAGCACCGTAAGCGTTGGACAGCATGATTAACGGTGTACCACCACCGAACAGTCCAACACCACCACGAATCGTTAAGCGGTCATTAGCAGCCCAGTTAAAGCCGAAGCGTGGCATGAATAGGTCTTTACCGTCGAAATTTTCAGTATTGTCAAATCCGTTACGGTCCGTAAAAGCCTGATTGAACGGGATTTCGTCGCTATTACTCAACCAGTCATAACGGACGCCAAATTTAAACGTCAAATCGTCCGTTACCAACCATTCATCCTGTAGATATACTGAGTTAGTCGTCAGGACAAAATTAACATGGGCGTCTTCAGCTACGCCACTGTTGGAGCCACCAAATAGAACACTATCGGCGTTGCGGTTTTCAAGATTATCAAGGCTGCTAAAGTTGAGCAGGCCACGTGAGAAGGGCAGAAATTCGTTAAATACGGTATTGCGCTCTTGCTCAAAACCACCTGTTATGGTGTGGTCGCCAAGAGTATAATCAGCTTTCAGACGGAAAACCCGGGATTTATTATCCAGATTGTTAGCCTGACGGAACTGGTCACCACCGGCTAGGATTACACCGCCGGTTGGCAGATTTACCTGAAAGGTTGGTGAGCTGGTATCAACACTGACCTGCCGGTTTTTAACATCTTTGAAACCCAGTTTTACTTCGGTAGAGAAATTATCGGTCCAGTCAGAGAAAAGCTGGAAGCTAAAGCTGTTCAGACGTTCGTTAACATTATAGCGGTTGGACTGGAGAGCGGCTAACTCAGGGAAGTCATCAAAGATAACATCACCATCAGCCCGTTGATAGGTGGCCGACGCCCGATGGTTCTCATTAATATTCCAATCCAGCTTGACCAGTATTTTTTCATCCTCGTCCGTATCTGTGGCGGCAAATGTGCCGGGATCAAAGCCATATTCGGTTTTTAAAATATCTATGGCACGGTCCACATCCGCCTGGGTTACGCCATTGATGTCTTCTATATTCAGGGCGTTGGCCGGGCGGGTGGTTTCAAATTTTTCATAATTGACGAAGAAAAACAATTTGTCTTCTATGATCGGGCCGCCAAGGGTCGCGCCATAGGTTTTTTCTTCAAACTCGGCGATTTGCAAGTCACGTCCACCACTTTTGTTACCGGTCAGGCTTTCATCGGTAAAGAAGCCGAACGCACTGCCGTGAAATTCATTGGTACCTGATTTGGTAACAATATTGATGTTACCGCCAAGGAAGTTACCATACGTCACATCAAATGGCGCGACATTCACGTTGATCGCCTGAATGGCATCTATGGAAATTGGCGACCGCTGTGTTGCGGAAGCATTCTTGGACAGACCAAAGTTATCATTCTGGGCCACACCATCGACGGTGACACTGTTAAAACGGAAGTTGGCACCGGCAATGGATACCGCAGGACCACGCGGTACGCTGGGGTCAACCATAATTTTTGAATCGGTTTCCAAAACGCTGATAAAATCGCGATTGATTGAGGCAATACCTTCAATAGTATCCCGACTGAAGTCACGACCAGCACCAGTACGCAAAGCGGTCAAAACCCGCGCGCTTGTTACAACAATTTCCTCGAGGGCAATCTCGCCCGCACCTGCACCACGATTAGCCAGCAGGAGAACAGATCCGGCTTCACCAAGCTTGAGCTGAATATTATCGATGGATTTTGGCGCGTCTTTCATTACCCGGCTTTCATCGGTCAGCTTAACTGTGTAGGGGCCACCAACAGGAAGTCCCTTTGCCACCAGAACACCGGAACTGTTTGTTACCCGGTCAAAAGTACGTCCCGTAGGCACGTGGGTGATTGTCACAGACATTCCTGCCATATTAGCCCCCGTCGCATCAATGACACGAACGCGCAGGATGGATGATGTTGTTTGCGCCTCTGCCTGTATGGCAAAAGTTGTGGCAGATGCCAAGGCAATTGCCACGGCCATCGTCGTATACCTAAAGCCTGACTTAAGCGCGGAGCTCATCATCAGGCCTCTTATGTTGGATTTCAGACTTGTCATTTTTTCCTCCGTTGGATTGAGTTATTTTCTTATTTCACCACAGGCCATTTACTAGCTATCCACTAAAGACATGGCATTTTCTTGGTGCAATGCTCAGATAAACTCTAAAATTTTTTTACCAGAAAGTCAAATTTATTTATTGATAAATCCATGCAAAATCATTTATTAATTAAATTAAATACATTTGTCAGGACAAGTGATTGATTATAAATATATATCTGGATTCAGGTTATAAGTTTTCGAATGAGTTTTGGTGCCTTTTGTGGCTTATCCGATAGTCCGTAGCAGTTCTGCATCTCAGCAACTATCTGGTCTGCGTTATTCTGTGTGCGGGCGTGAATCATGGCAACTGGTTTTTCCCCATCTACATATTCACCGATTCGTGCTGCATCTGTTAGTCCTACAGCCATATCCAGTTCCTGTCCGGGGGCATCGCGCCCTCCGCCCAGCGAAACAATGAGATTGCCAATCCCGCGCACGTCAATGGCGGAAATATATCCTTTTCCTTTGGCATATACAGGTTTGATAACTGGTGCCACTGCCAGATATTTTTCTGGCTTTTCGACAAAATCTTTCGGCCCACCAAGTTCGGCGATCATTTTAGCAAAAGTTTCCATTGCCCGGCCATTTTCCAGAACAGTCTGCAACTTATCCATGGCCTCTGCGCGGTCTCCGGCCAGTTTTGTCAGCAGCAACATTTCTGTTGTCAGGGCCATGACCACTTCATGGAGGTGCGAGTCGCGCTCCCGTCCACTAAGATAATCCAGTGTTTCTTTCACTTCCAGTGCATTACCAGCATTGCGTCCCAGCACTTCATCCATTGAAGTGAGAACGGCATGGGTGGGCATATGATTTTCCCTTGCGGTTCGGATGATAGAGGTTGCCAGTTCGTCAGCCTCTTCTTCTGTTGCCATGAAAGCTCCATTGCCGACTTTAATATCCATTACCAGGGCATCAAGTCCGGCTGATATTTTTTTGGATAATATGGATGCAGTTATAAGAGCCACTGATTCCACCGTGGCTGTCATATCACGTACGCCGTAGATTATTCGATCTGCAGGGGCCAGCTCTGCTGTTTGCCCAATGATGGCACAGCCGACATTTTTTACGACTTGCTTCATTCTATTAAGGTCTGGTGTCACGTTATAGCAGGGGATAGCTTCCATCTTGTCCATAGTGCCGCCGGAATGGCCAAGGCCGCGACCAGAAATCATCGGCACGTACCCCCCGCAAGCTGCAATCATTGGGGCCAGCATCAGGCTGACCTTGTCACCAACACCACCAGTAGAATGTTTATCGACCACCGGGCCGCCAAGATCCTGCTGTTGCCAGTCAAGCCGACTGCCGCTGTTGATCATCGCTCTGGTCAGGGTGCTAATTTCTGCAGTGGTCATAGACTTGAAATATACCGCCATGGTAAAGGCTGAAATCTGTTCCCGACTGACACTATTGTCTGACAGGCCTTCAATCAGGGTGTTAATTTCCTGCTCTGATAATTCACCGCCATCCCTTTTTTTACGGATGATCTCTTTGACAAGCATTCCATACTCCTATGGTTTTAATATAACTAATTGTCTTGCATTTTTACCACATGGTAAAATTTTTTACCAATTTTAATTTGATTTTCGGTTAATGTAGAGTAGATTTAAAATAATTCTGCAATAACTTGTGATAAGGCTGTTAAAAAAACCGAAAATCCAATAAATATTATCTCATTATTGCCAGATAAAAAAAGAAAATAAAAAGTAATTTATAGAGAATTAAAGAGAGCTCATGCAAAAAAAGAGATCCCGTATTCAGATTATCAACCAGCAGAAAGTTCTTGATGCTGGAACTGAAATATTTGCGAAATATGGCTTTCGGGGGGCTACAATTGATCAGATAGCAGAACTGGCTGGCATGTCAAAACCTAATCTGCTGTATTATTTCAAAAACAAAAAAGACATTTATCTGGCGGTTCTGGAACAAACTCTGAATAAATGGCTGCAATGTCTTATGGAATGGCAGGTGACGGCAACGCCCGAAGAAACCATTACCAATTACATAAACATTAAATTTGAATTTTCCCGGGATCATGCAGATGGCTCGCGGGTATTTGCCAATGAAATCCTGGAAGGTGCCCCAATATTAAAAAATCTTCTGGGCGAAGACCTGAAAAGAATTGTCGGTGAAGATACCCGAGTGATAAAAGGTTGGGTCAAGGACGGACTCATTCGCCCCATTGAGCCAATCCATCTTATTTTTATGATCTGGGCCGTGACCCAGCATTATTCAGATTTTTCAGCACAGATAGAAACCCTGACCGGAAAAACTCTTGCAGATGAGAAATTCTACAAACAGGCAAAGAAAACAGTCACTCAGATCATCCTGAAAGGAGTGCTGATATAGTATGGACGGCGTGACACTCATTGATCATCCCTTAATCAAGCATAAGCTTACGATTATGCGGAAGAAACAGACACCCTCACCAAATTTTCGTGCCCTGCTCAGGGAAATAAGTCTGCTGATGGGCTATGAAGTCACCCGCCAGTTGCCATTAGAGAATGTGGATATTGAAACCCCCCTGACAACCATGTCTTCGCCCAAACTGGCAGGAAGGAGAATGTGTATTTTTTCTATCCTGCGGGCAGGTGATGGGCTGGCACAGGGCCTGCTTGACCTGATCCCGGCGGCGCGTGTTGGCCATGTGGGCCTGTACCGGGATCCAAAAGATCTTAAGGCGGTAGAATATTATTTCAAAGCCCCGCCCCATCTGGACGAAAGGTTTTGTCTGGTGGTGGATCCCATGCTGGCCACAGGAAATTCAGCCATTACCGCCCTGAACAGAATTAAAAATGCCGGGGCAAAGGATATAACTTTTCTGTGTCTTCTGGCTTCACCTGAAGGACTGAAAGCACTCAGGGCCGCTCACCCGGATGTGCATATATATACTGCTGCCATAGACGAAAAATTAAACGAAAAAAGCTATATCATACCGGGGCTGGGCGATGCGGGCGACCGAATATTTGGCACGCTGTAATGGGTAATTATTTTTCCTGAAATTTTGTGGCTCAGTTTATCCTTTTTAATCCGCTACTTTGGACTCCTGAACCAATATCCATATCTATATTCTTTCTAAGTAAGTAATTCTTAAGTGAATGTTCACTATAATTGCTATGACAAATTCGATTATTAGCTAAGGATATTATGTACATGATCGCGGCTTTTATACAATTTATTGAGCAGTCTGTTATTTTCATCGGCACCCAGTTCATTCATGTGTTGAATTATCCTTTTCTTGCCAGCGAATATATTTTCTGGCCCTACTTGCTTAGTTCCGCTGTGCTTGCTCTTTACGTTTACAGCTTTAAAAATCAATCTGATCCAGACCACAAAGGCTCGATCAAGGCCTTTATCAATTTTCTGTTTCCGCGATATATATGGCAGAGTGCATCTGCTTGGCTAGACGTTAGATATTTCCTTTTGTATCAAATATTCAGGTCAGTTCTTTACGGTGTATTTCTTGTGAGCGTATTAAACCAGACATTTCAGTTTATCAGCGGTGGTCCGAATATGGTCCTTGCCAGTAATCTTTCCAATGATCCGAAATCTACGGGTATGATGATATCGATTATCTATATGTTTGGCCTCATCGCTTTCGTGGATTTCTTTAGTTATGTTATGCACTATGTTCAACATAAGGTGCCGTTATTATGGGAATTTCATAAGGTACATCATAGCCTGGAGGTGATGCACCCCTTGTCCAACTACCGCGAGCACCCCATTGATAATATATTTTATGCCGTGATCACAGGAATGGCTTATGGATTGTTTATGGGCCTTGTTCAAAAGCAGTTTGGGTTCCTGCCAACTGTGCCGCAATTATTGGGGATTCCCCTGTTGGTGATAGCTTTCAAAGTTCTGGGTTATAATTTGCGCCATTCGCATATTTGGCTGCGCTGGCCCGGACGGCTATCTATGGTGTTTGCCTCACCGGCACATCATCAAATTCATCACAGCTACCATCCCGACCATCTTGATAAGAATTTTGCATTTATATTCCCTTTTTGGGATGTTCTGTTCAGAACTTATCAAATGCCCGAGACTAATGAGGACGTCAGATTCGGCATATCAAAACATTATGATAATGAATATAAAAGCTGTCTTGGGATCATCCTTATCCCGTTCAGAAATGCTTATCTATTGATGTCTGATAAACTGAAACAAATATCGAATAAGGGTGTTTGAGGTAACGTAGGCCCTGTGCTGCCTGAGATACTTTCCAAGATTTACTTGTTTTTCTGATGTTGCCAGAAGGCATAAATGGTCAGGCCGATGAAAAAGAATAGCGCAGGCAGTAAAATATAATCCAGATATCCGATGAAGGCAGACAGGCCAATCATACCAAACAATACCACCAGCACCGGCGTGAAACAGCATAAGGCTGCAATCACTGTGCCGTAAATTCCCACGGCTATAAGTTTATTCTTACTCATTACTCTTCTTCTTCTTCTTCTTTTTATCATCTGGAAAAGCCAGTTCCATGAAATGTTTCCGGCACAGCACCTCATAGCGGTCGTTACCGCCGATTTCCGTCTGCTCGCCTTCTCTGATGACTTTGCCATTTTCATCGGTGCGCAGGTTCATGGATGCCTTGCGACCACATTTGCAGATAGTCTTCAGTTCCTTCAATTCGTCTGCCAGTGCTAATAAGTGCATGCTGCCCTCAAATAATTTGGCCTGAAAATCCGTTCTGAGACCATAAGCCAGCACCGGAATTTCTAGCCTGTCACATATGACCCCCAGCTGAAAAACCTGATTCCGGTTCAGGAACTGGGCTTCATCAATCAGGATGCACCTGAGTTTGCGTTTTTTAAGTTCGCGGGTGACTTCCTGAAGAATGTCTGTTTTGTCATCAAAAATATGGGCTTTTTTCTCAAGCCCGATGCGAGATGCAATATTCCCCACGCCGTAACGGTCATCAAGCGCCGCTGTATAGAGCATTGTTTCCATGCCCCGCTCCTGATAGTTGAAACTGGACTGCAACAGGGTGGTTGATTTTCCGGCATTCATGGATGAATAATAGAAATATAACTTTGCCATAAATTTCCTTGATGAATTATGGGCAATAAATAATATACATAATATTAATTATGGCCCTAGACTTATCTGCGTTCAAATTTTACCATACGGTATATATTAAGGTAGAACTATCATGACCACAATAAGCAAATCAACCGAAGAAATACTGATCGAGGCGGCGCGGGCGGCCAAGGTGAATAGCTATTCCCCCTATTCAAATTTTCCGGTAGGGGCTGCCGTCCTGCTGGAGGATGGTCAGATATTCAAAGGCACCAATATGGAAAATGCCAGTTATGGCCTGACCTGTTGTGCTGAGAGAGTGGCACTTTTTTCCGCTCGCACGGCTTCATCGGCAAAAATCAGCGCACTGGCCATTTCCATCGGTCATGAGGATATAGAGCTTGCCAAGGATTCTATGGTACCCTGTGGCGCCTGTCGGCAGGTCATGACTGAGTTTCTTGATCCGGAAACTCCGGTATATATCGATGGCAACCGCAGTTTCACTCTGGATGAACTGCTGCCTTATTCCTTTAAGCTGAATGTGTAAAGTAGTAAGGCACTAGCCGACCAGTTTTAATTCCTGAGCAGCCAGAACCGCTGTGGTTCGGTTATTCACACCCAGTTTTTCAAAAATATTCTTGATATGCCATTTAACGGTATTTTCTTTAATTTTCAGTTGCCTGCTAATTTCTGCATTGCTTTCCCCTGCAGCAAGAAAAGACATAACATCGAGTTCCCGTTGACTTAATTCTTCCATAAGATAGTAATTGCCGCCCGTAGTACCATCAATTTTACCTGCCGATATGCGGACAGTATTTTCCAGCCCTTCTGCCAGGCGTTTGAAGTACCCCTGATCTTCTGTCCCTGATTTTTGTTTTAGCACGACAGACTGGAGCAGATGTCCGATAATGTCACCTTCATCCAGAAATATCCGCATAAATTCTTCGGGCCGTCCCATATCAAGTGCCTGAGCGAAAAACTGTTGAGCTTTATCTTTTTTATTATTTTTCCAATATACAATTGCTATTAGTGTCAGGCTTTCCATTATCCGCTTGGTTCGGCCAACATCGCGGGCCAGTTTCAGGAGGTTATTAAGCATCTTTATGGCGTGATCATATTCCTTCAGTTCTACAAGCAGGCGTATTTTGATCAACAATTTCAGGCATATCACCCTATCCCATTTTTTTAGACTATAGTCTTCCGGCTGTTCGCCGATTGAAATGGATGCAAGTCCGGCTCGTGCAATGGCCTGAGCCAGCTTATCCTGTCTGACCAGGAAACGAATAGCTTCATAATCAGTAAGTATGGCCAAGCGATATAACTGATCATCACGACAGATGTTTCTAGCCCTTTCCAACTGTTGCCATGCTTTTTCAGTATCGCCAATTTTCTGTAAAATTCGGGCATAAGTACATAAACCGATAATTGGTGCTTCTGCCTGACCACATTCTACAACCCGTTCAATATTCTGTTCCAATAGCTCTTTTGCTTCATCGATTTTGTTCCATTCATACAACACATAGCCCCGGTACAGCTGAGCGTTGGCCACACCTGTCGATCTGGGGACTTTATCTTTGCGGGCAATATCTTCAGCCTGAAGAAAGAATGCGTGAGCCATGTGAAGCCGTCCCATTGCAGCCTCATTCATTCCCATAAAACAGTCAGCATAAACCACACCATAAGGAGATTTCGCCTTATCATGAAGATTGCGGGATTTTACAAAAGCTTCTTTAGCCAGTTTAAATTCACTGAGGGCATAATGAGCATAGCCCAGCATATTATATGTGACTCCAGCGTTAAAATATGTCAGCTCGGGGTCAGTTTTGACAAATTCCAGACATAATTCCTTGGCCCTTTCCACATCATCGGAAGATATGGCGACTCCTATTTTCAGGACTTTTAATTCCGCCTGAATATCCTTTAAATTTTGGCCGGATAATTCACCGGTTTTTTCCTGTCTTTTAATTATTTCTCCGGCCCGATAGGCGGCGCTGGCCGCTTCCACGGGTCTTCGCATATGGAAAAATGCCCAGCAAAGATACATGGGAATTCGGTAGCGTTCACTGGCAATATGAGCCGGAATCCGGTTTAGCCAATATTGTAGCAATGTTATTTGTCCCCGAATAATCAAGCTAACCGCATGTTCTTCGATCAGTGACGCTGAAAGATCATATTCCCGGGCTTCAAGGGCGTAATTTACCGCCTCTGCCAATGAACCATATTGCAGGAACCATTCGCTGGCTTTAAGTGTTTGCTCTTTTTTTAATTCCGGATCATCCCGATCGAGGCGTGTGCGCAAAAAATCCTGAAATAGGTGATGATAGCGATACCACCCATTTTCTACATCTAGCGGGGTAATGAACAGGTTTTTGTCTTCTAATTCTTCGAGCATTTCCCTGCTATTGTGAATATCCATCATCCAGTTACAGACTTCAATATTCATTCTGTCCAACACAGACGTTTTTAAAAGGAAATTCTGAATTTCCTGACTTTGCAGGGCAAAAACATCAGAAGCGAGATAATCCATTACGTCACGGAAGTTTCCCGAGATCAAAGGCATCATATCTTCTTCGTGGCCTTTATCTTTTAATACCAGAGATACGAGTTGCAATCCCGCAATCCATCCTTCAGTTTTGCTGTGAAGTTTAGTGATTAACTTGTCAGACAGGATCAATTGATGGGCGATGCGTAGAAAATCAGTTGTTTCTTCAACAGAAAAACGCAGGTCATAGTCGCTTATTTCCCGAAGCTCATTTTGTGCCTTAAGTGCGGATAGGGGCAGGGCAGGTTTGATCCGGCTTGAAATTATCAGTCTAAAATTTGCCGGAGCGTGGGATAATAAGTAATCCACAATAAAACCGGTTTCAGGGCCATCTACAAGATGATAATCATCTAGGAATAAAATGATCTGCTGGTCTATTCTTGCCAGTTCATTAATCAGGGCCGTCATTACCCTCCGTACGCGGTTACGGGTCTGACTCTCCAGAATGATTTCTGCTTCGTCGGTGGATATGGTGCTATTGTGGCTCAGGCCAGCAATCAGATATTTCAGAAAACGAATTTCGTTTCTTTCATCAGCATCCAGTGAAATCCATGCCCGACATGCGTCCTGCTCACCAAAACCGTGAAAAAGGGATGCCATGAAAGTTGTTTTGCCAAACCCGGTCCCAGCGGAAATAAGCGATAGTCTTTTTGATGGTCCTGTTAATAAGCTATCCAGAAGAAGCTCACGTTCAACTAGTTCCTGCCTTAATTTAGGCGGTGCAAGTTTGGTAATAATAAAATCATTGGATAAGGTCACATCATTCACCTTATGATATTTATTGTCTGTAACGTTACAGTTTGTAGTAATGTTCGTCAAATAATACCAAGGTTATTCTCCGGACAGTCAGTTTAAAGGATTTTGACGGTTTCACCCTACCCAAAAGTAGGGGTGGGTTGAGAAAAACAGAAATTGGGGAAGTGGGGGCTCCAAATTCTGGGTGACCAATATTAGCCAGTTCTGACATTAAATCCCCTACTTTTGGCTCGGGTGATGGGTCAGCACTCATTGAAAATTTTCCGGGAAAAGATCATAATGGGACGACGAATATTTCACCTGGGGAAATGAACGCCCTTGTTCTGGAATTGGACAAGCGGGGAATTCAGATAAAAGTACATGCTATTGGCGACCGTGCTGTACGGGAGGCACTGGATGCTTTTGAAAACGCGCTTAAAATTAATGGTGATCTGGGTAATCGTCACCATATTGATCATACAATTTTAGTGCATGAGGATGACAAGAAACGCTTTGCCCAACTGGGTGTGGCTGCTGGTTTTTCTCCGCTTTGGGCGGCACCCTGGTCAAAACCGGATACAAAAGGTGGCAGTACGTCCAGAACCAGCACCTTTAAAAACCGTATCCCGATCAATTCCATTTACCAGGCCGGAGCCGTTGTGATTGCCGGTAGTGACTGGTCGGTGTCAACTATGAATCCCTTTGAAGCTATTGAAATCGGTATGACCAGAATGAACCCCTTTCACCCGGAATATGGCGTGATGAATCCGGAAGAAAGGGTTTCCCTGAGGGCTTTTCTGGAGATATACACGATCAATGGTGCCTGGGTCATGCATCAAGAGAATCTGACTGGCTCCATCGAGGTCGGCAAGGCCGCCGACCTTATCTTGCTGGACCGTAATTTGTTTGATATACCGACAGAGGAAATCGGTGAGACCAATGTTTTAACAACAATTTTTAAAGGCAAGGTGGTATATCAACGCCCCTGACTTTAGATGTAATTATTTGGGATATTAAAATGAAAAAAGCAATCTTAGGCACAATTATTATTTTAGCTACAGGATTGCTTCTTTCCTGCGGTCAACATCAGTCTGAAATGGCCGCTCCTTATAAGGTTGAAATCAAAAGAACCAGTTATGGCATTCCCCATATTACTGCGGATGATTATGGCAGTCTTGGATTTGGTGAAGGG
>JAJFIP010000041.1 GCA_021774875.1 Emcibacter sp. | reverse complement strand
GGGGCTTGGTTTCTTGTGGTATAATGCGCCGCCCGCCATGATTTTTATGGGTGACACCGGAAGCCTGGCTCTCGGTGGATCGCTCGGGGTTGTCAGTCTTGTCACCAAACATGAAATAGTTCTGGGTATTGTTGGCGGGCTTTTTGTATTGGAAACGGTGTCTGTCATAGTGCAGGTGATTTCCTTTAAATTAACCGGTAAGCGGGTTTTTCGTATGGCTCCCATTCATCATCATTATGAGGAAAAGGGCTGGGCGGAGCCTACTATTGTTATTCGTTTCTGGATCATTGCGGTGTTGCTGGCTCTGGTTGGGCTTGCCACATTGAAATTGAGGTAGCGCGAGCATGACTGTATTTTCAAGAACCGATACAAGCCTGCTCAGCAACTGGTGGTGGACTGTTGACCGCTGGCTGCTGCTGGTGCTTGCGGGGCTGATTGGAGTTGGTATAGTCATGACATTTAGCGCGAGCCCGGCCATAGCAGAAAAACTGGGGCTTGAATCTTTTCACTTTGTCAAACGGCAACTGGCGTTCCTGATTCTGGCAATGACGGCCATGTTCGGAGTATCCCTGCTGCCTGTTGTATGGGTTCGGCGGCTCGGGGTGGTGCTATTTCTGGTCTGTCTGATATTGCTGGCCCTGACTATGGCTATAGCGCCGGAAGCCAAGGGTGCGAGGCGCTGGCTGCGTATAGGCAGTTTTACCCTGCAGGCTTCTGAATTCCTGAAGCCGGCCTTCATAGTATTTTCGGCCTGGATGTTCTCGGAAGTTCAAAAAAATCCTAAATTCAATGGCTGGTCTATTTCCATAATTGCTTATCTGATTGTTGTTGCATTTTTGATTTCTCAGCCGGATCTGGGTCAGGCAATCCTTATTTCGGTGGTTTGGGCTGCCCAGTTCTTCATGGCAGGTCTACCAATGATTTGGGTGCTGGGCTTTACCGGGCTAGGCATGTCAGGTATTTTTCTGGCCTATATGTTCCTGCCCCATGTAACCAGTCGTATTGATCGTTTTATATACCCGGAGAGTGGAGATACCTATCAGGTGGATGCGGCCCTTAATGCTTTTCGTAGCGGTGGATTATTTGGCCGGGGTCCGGGGGAGGGGGCGGTAAAGAAAATCCTGCCAGATGCCCATACCGACTTCATTTTTGCTGTCACTGGCGAAGAATTCGGCATCATCCTGTGTCTGATATTAATCTGCCTGTTCGCCGTTATTGTTGTTCGCAGCCTGTTAAACCTGATGAAGGAAACTGATCTGTTCGTCTTTCTTGCTGTATCGGGTCTGATCATTCAATTTGGATTACAGGCTTTCATCAATCTGGGTGTTAATCTTTCACTCTTGCCCAGTAAAGGCATGACCTTGCCCTTCATAAGTTATGGCGGGTCTTCCATGCTGTCCATCGCCATCGCTATGGGGATGATATTGGCTCTGACCAGAAGCGGCGGACGGGATAATCTGGAACAAATCAACTCTGCATGGAGGCGGTCATGAAGCGACGTCGCACCAGCCATATTATACTCGCCGCAGGTGGTACCGGCGGCCATGTCTTTCCCGCCGCAGCTTTGAAACAAGAACTACTGCGGCGCGGACATGAGGTAACACTTATTACCGATAGCCGGGGTTATCAGTATCGGGAGGATTTTGAAGACATCAAAGTCCGCAAGATCAACAGTGTGGCACTATCTGATCTGGGAGTATTTGGAAAGCTGCTGGCATTGCCCAGGATCATTGGAAGTATTTCTGACGCCAAATTCATCCTGAAAGGTATGAAACGCCCCCCCGGCATTGTGGTTGGATTCGGGGGATACCCGGCTTTTCCAACTATAAAAGCCGCTCTGTCTCTTGGCATTCCCACCTGCATCCATGAACAGAATGCTGTGTTGGGCCGGGTTAACAGACATTTGGCAAAATCCGTAGATGCGGTTGCGTTATCTTTTGAAAAGACTCAAAAATCAAAGCTGGAAAAATATAATCAGCTGGTTGTAACCGGTAATCCGGTCCGGGAGGAAATAGTCGAACTGGGGGATAAATTTTATCCTGATATTGGCGATGAGCGGATTTTCCGCATATTGGTTATTGGCGGCAGTCAGGGGGCCAGTATTTTCGGCGAAGTGGTGCCACAGGCCATATCCACTTTACCCCGCGCCCTGCAAATGCGGCTTCAGATTACCCAGCAGTGCCGGGAAGAGGATATTGACCGGGTGCGGGAAATCTATGCCAACACCAAAATTGCGGTGGAACTTTCCACTTTCATCACCAATATTCCTCAATGTCTGGAGTGGTCGCATCTTGTGATTGGCCGGGCGGGGGCTTCAACTATTGCTGAACTAACCGCATCGGGTCGGGCCGGGATTTTAGTGCCCTATCCCCATGCTACCGATGATCACCAGACTGAAAATACCCGTGAAATAGTGCTTAACGGCGGGGCTTGGCTTTTTAATCAAAAAGATTTTAATGCGGCACAGCTGGCAAAATTGCTGCAACGTTTATCCAAACGGCCACGTGATGTCCTGCGGGCATCGGAAGAGGCACGTAAGATCGGCAAGCCCTACGCGACCAAAGACCTTGCAGATCTGGTGGAACGACTGGCACTGGTCAAGGGTGACAGCCGTAGCATTCAGACAGAAGAGCCGGAGCCTGTTCCGGAAAAGACCATTGAGGATGGGGATTCAAATGAATAAGAATATTCAGCCGGTAAAGATCGGTCACCCCATAAATATTGGTATTCTGCATTTCGTTGGAATTGGTGGTATCGGCATGAGCGGTATAGCCGAGGTCATGCACAATTTTGGCTATAAAGTGCAAGGCAGTGATATTGGCGAGAGTGCCAATGTGGAACGGTTAAGGTCTTTGGGCATCAAGGTGATGATTGGCCAGAGGTCAGAAAATCTGGAAGAAGCCTGGGGTATTGTCTGTTCCTCGGCCATCAAGCCCGATAACCCGGAAGTAGTTGCAGCGCGTGCGGCCAAAATGCCTGTGATCCGGCGCTCAGAAATGCTTGCAGAATTGATGCGGCTAAAATGGTGCGTGTCCATTGCCGGAACCCATGGCAAGACCACCACAACTTCTATGGTGGCAGCGGTTCTGGAAGAAGGCGGCTATGATCCAACCGTGATCAACGGCGGTATCATCAATGCTTATGGCACTAATGCCAGGCTTGGTGACGGCGACTGGATGGTGGTAGAAGCCGATGAGTCTGATGGCACTTTTGTCAAAATCCCGTCCACGGTGGCGGTGATCACCAATATTGATCCTGAACATCTGGATTTTTACGGCGATTTTGAAGCTGAGAAAGAGGCCTTCCGCACTTTTGTCGAGAATGTGCCTTTCTATGGTTTTGCTGTCATGTGTATTGATCATCCAGAAGTACAGGCTCTTATCGGGCGCATAACAGATCGCAAAATTGTCACATACGGCTTTAGCCCCCAGTCGGATGTGCGTTGTGCGAGCCTTCGATTTGTCGAGGGCAGTGCCATCTTTGATGTGGAAATTATCAACAACGAGCTGGACGGACCGGAAATCCTGTCCAATGTATCCCTGCCCATGCCGGGACGTCATAATGTACTTAATGCCTTGGCCGCAATTGCGGTTGCTCTTGAAATGGGTCTCAAAGGGGATGTGATCCGCCATGCCTTTGCCAAATTTTCCGGGGTCAAGCGTCGCTTTACCAATATTGGCAAGTTCGCAGGGATTACCATCATTGATGACTATGCCCATCATCCGGTTGAAATTGCATCTGTGTTAAGTGCGGCAAGGGAAGCATATAAAGGCCGCGTAATTGCCGTGATGCAGCCTCACCGTTATTCCAGACTTAAAAGTTTATTTGATGATTTTTGTGGCTGCTTCAACAATGCGGATGTGGTGATTATCTCAGCCGTATATGAGGCCGGTGAAAACCCCGTCAAAGGTATTGACAGAGATAGTCTTGTAGATGGTATCCGTGCTGTAGGCCACCGCAATGTCATAGCTCTGGACGGACCGGAACAACTGGTTCAGCAGATTAATCAGGTTGCCCAGGTAGGCGATATTGTGGTCTGTATGGGGGCTGGAACCATCAGCGGCTGGGCCTATGACTTAGCCGCAGGTCTGGGAAAAAAATGATGGCAGCCGCGCAAATGAATGACCTGCCTGTTGTCAGGGGAAAATGCGAGGTTAACGCCTCGCTGTGTAAATTGACATGGTTTCGGGTTGGCGGACAGGCTGATATTCTTTTTACCCCCGAAGACAGGGATGACCTGTCAGAATTCCTGCATCATATTCCTGCTGATCTGGCGATTATGCCTCTTGGGGTCGGGTCTAATGTCCTGATCCGGGACAGTGGCATCGATGGGGCCGTTATTCGCTTTGGCAAGAAATTTTCAGACATTACCATTGAAGGAAATGAAATCATCGCCGGGGCCGGGGCGCCGGACATTGCTGTTGCGGGCGCGGCGCGGGATGCTCATCTTGCGGGCCTTGAATTTCTGCGTGGTATTCCGGGCACACTTGGCGGAGCTGTCAAAATGAATGCGGGAGCTTATGGTGCGGAAATGTCTGATATTCTGATTTCAGCTGATGTTATGGACCGTCGGGGAGTTGTACATATTATCAAGCGGGATGATTTACAGTTTTCCTATCGTCATTCCGCTTTACCTGATGACATGATCTGCCTTTCGGTGCGGCTTAAGGGCACGCCCGGAGTGAAAGGCGAAATTGCACAGCGGATGCAGGCCATTGCTGATGCCCGCGAGGAAAGTCAGCCGCTCAGAACAAGAACCGGGGGCAGCACGTTCAAGAATCCTGACGGCGACAAGGCCTGGTCACTAATTGACGGGGCAGGATGCCGGGGGCTTAGGGTTGGCGGGGCTATGGTGTCAGAGAAACATTGTAATTTCCTGATTAACACTGGCGATGCAACCGCTAATGATATTGAAGAACTGGGCGAAGAAATCCGCAGGCGGGTGATGAATAATTCGGGTGTCGATCTGAAATGGGAAATTCGTATTGTTGGCCGCAAGGGAGAGCAGCCATGAGCAAACATGTTGTTGTCCTGAAAGGCGGCTGGTCCGTTGAACGCGATGTGTCACTGACCAGTGGTGTTGCCGTGGCCGAGGCTTTGCGGGAGGAGGGTTTTCAGGTAACGGAAATTGATACCACGCCCGAGATTGGTCAAAAACTGGAGCAACTGAAACCTGATGTGGTTTTCAATGCGCTACATGGTCGATGGGGGGAAGATGGCTGTATTCAGGGACTCCTGGAAATACTGAATATCCCTTACACATATTCTGGCGTGATGGCTTCTTCTGTTGCTATGAATAAACCTCTGGCCAAAAGATTATTCAGGACTGCTGGCATCCCCTGTGCCAAGGATAGAATTGTGACGAGGGCGGAGCTTTTTGACCGTGATCCTCTGCTGCGCCCCTTTGTGGTCAAACCCGATAATGAAGGATCAAGTGTGGGTGTCGTGATCGTAATGCCAGATGATGACTTCAGCCCGGATAAGCCCGGCCCGTGGCAGGATACAGACAGATTGATGGTGGAAACATATCTGCCGGGCCGTGAACTGACTGTGGCCGTGATGGATGGCAAGGCCCTGACCGTGACTGAACTAAAACCGCACGCTGGTTTTTATGATTATGACGCCAAATATCAGGACGGTAAAACCAACCATATTATTCCGGCTGAATTGGGTGATGAAATGATGAGCCAGATTATGGGTTATGCCGAAAAGGCCCATAATATCCTTGGCTGCCGGGGGGTAAGCCGCTCTGACTTTCGTCTGGATGACAGCCTGGATGGAGACGGAGTACCCCATATACTGGAAGTGAATACCCAGCCCGGCATGACACCCCTGTCACTGGTGCCTGAGCAGGCGCGATATTGCGGCATTACTTTTTGCCAGTTGGTGCGCTGGATAGTGGAGGATGCCTCATGTGGCCGTTAAAAAAATCAAAAACTACCCCTGCCAGAAGAGGTGCAAAGCAGGCACAGAGCCTTAAACGGCGTCGTCGTATTAGTCTCATCGTGCGATATGCATCACTTGTAGTGGGTTGTATTGCTGTGATCAGTTCGGTCTATATCTGGAGAAGTGGCTTGTTTGAGTATTGGCTGGACGAAGCCCATGACACTGTTGACAGGCACATTGCTGATGCCGGTTTTACCGTTAGAGAAGTAAGGATCACTGGTCAGAAGAATACCAAAATGAAAGAGGTGCGTGCCTCGCTTGCGCTCAACGATGGTCAGTCAATTGTCTCCCTTGATCTGGAAAATATGCTTGAACAAGTAATGACTTTGCCTTGGGTGAAGACAGCCACTATCGTTAAGATTATTCCAGATGTGCTGGAAGTAACCATTACTGAACATGAAGCCGTAGCCCTGTGGCAGGAAAGCGGCAGACTTTATCTGGTGGATAAAGCGGGCGAAATTATTGTCAGTGAGGGATTGGAAAAATATGTCTTGCTTCCCCATGTTGTAGGAACCGGGGCCAACAAAAATTTGACCAGCCTACTCGCCATGAAAGATAAATATCCAGATCTTTTTGCCCAGGTGAAATCATCTGTTTGGATTGGACAACGCCGCTGGGATATGAATTTAACGAACGGTGTCATAATAAAACTGCCTGAAAAAGAATCTGATATTGCATGGGACTTGTTACATGAATATCACAGCAGTCAGAATATTCTGGCCAAAGAAGTTTTGATTATTGATTTTCGCCAGGATGGCAAGACGATTGTGCGCCTGACACCAAAGGAAGCCGAGCGGCGAAGATTGCTGAATAAATTTGGCAAAAAAGAAGAAAGTATTTAATTTTATGCGAGAGCAGATCATCGCCGCTTTGGACATTGGGACCAGCAAGATTTGCTGTTTTATCGCCAAGGTTCGCGAAGGCGAGAACAGGCCCAGAGTGGTTGGCATAGGCCATCAGGTATCCAAAGGGCTGAAGTCCGGCACCATAGTTGATATGGAAGAAACCGAAACCTCCATCAGGGCCGCAGTTGATGCTGCAGAACGCATGGCTGGCGGCAGCCCCATCCTTGATGTTTATGTCAATATTTCTGCGGGTCAGCCTGTATCCCGGTTTTTTTCAGTGGAGGTTGATGTGGCCGGACATGAAATCAGCCAGCTTGATATTGATCGTCTATTGGCAGCAGGGCAGGAAAATCTTCTGGATGAGGATCGTTTTATCATTCATTCCAGTGCGATCAGTTTCAGTTTGGACGGGGTTAAGAGTGCAAATAAACCGTTGGGTATGTTCGGTGAAAAGCTCGGCGTGGAAATTCATGCGTCCACAGGGGCAATCAGTCCGTTGAAAAATATTCAGACCTGTCTTGACCATTGTCATCTTAAATTAAAAGACGTTGTCCTCAGCCCTTATGCATCGGCTCTTGCGGCACTGGTTCCTGACGAACGGGAGTTGGGATCCATATGTGTTGATATGGGCGGTGGCCTTACCAGTATTTCGGCCTTCCAAAATAATGAACTTATTTATGGCGATGTTATTCAGGTTGGCGGCAGTCATGTCACCCGGGATATAGCCCAAGGGCTATCCGTTCCATTGGCAAAAGCCGAGCGGCTCAAAATAATATATGGCAATTGTCTGACTGACCGGGTGCCGGTGCGTGATCAAATTGATATTGTTCAGATCGGGGAAAATGGACAAGAGCATGCCATGATCATTCCCCGGTCAATGCTGACCTCTATCGTCAGTCCGCGGGTAGAAGAAATTCTGGAACTGGTTCGTGATCGGATAATTGAAACCAGTCTGGCCGACAGGGTAGGCAGACGGATTGTATTCACAGGGGGTGCCAGCCAGATTTCAGGCCTGGAAGAATTGGCCGGGAAGATATTTTCAGTCCAGAAGTCTCCAAAGCTTAGGGGAGACTTTTATATCAGGCTTGGCCGCCCGAACAATGTGGATGGTCTGGCCGATGCCACCGCTGGACCGGTATTTTCAACCTGCGCCGGACTGTTGAATTATGCTGCAATAAAGCCCGATGAAATTCATAGCATTTCACAGAAAAAACCTGAACGCAGCCTTTTTTCACAAATCGGAGGCTGGGTGAAGGATAATTTTTAGGAAAAATTGATCAGAAACAGCAAAAAACGACTCGAAAGTGAAAAAAAACGACTCGGAGAGCATTTTTTTAAAGACAGCGCGAATCACATGATGTAAATTATAGTTAACACATTGTTACTAAATATTGAATCGCGTATGAACATCAGGCCAGATGGAGGGCGCAATGACCATAGAATTTACAACAACTGAATTAACTGAACTGACACCAAAGATAACCGTATTCGGTATCGGTGGGGCCGGGGGAAATGCGGTCAATAATATGATCAATATGGGTCTCGAGGGCGTTGATTTTGTTGTCGCCAATACCGATGCTCAGGCACTTGCCTATTCCAAGGCGGAACAGAAAGTTCAACTTGGGGCCAAGCTGACGCAGGGACTGGGGGCCGGGGCGAGACCGGAGGTTGGACGCGCTGCCGCTGAAGAAACTCTTGACATGATCAGAGAACATCTGCGCGGTTGTCATATGGTCTTTATCACAGCGGGCATGGGCGGCGGTACAGGAACCGGTGCAGCCCCGATTATTGCCCAGACGGCGCGGGAAGAAGGGATACTCACAGTCGGCGTTGTTACCAAACCATTTCAGTTTGAAGGCAGCCGTCGGATGATTTTGGCGGAACAGGGTATTAATGAACTGGAGCAGTTTGTTGATACCCTGATCATCATTCCTAATCAAAATCTGTTTCGCATTGCCAATGAACACACCACATTTGCCGATGCTTTCGCTATGGCTGATGAGGTGTTGCATTCCGGCGTGCGCGGTATTACCGATCTTATGGTTCTGCCGGGGCTGGTTAATCTTGACTTTGCCGATGTGCGTACGGTGATGTCTGAAATGGGCAAGGCCATGATGGGAACTGGTGAGGCCGAAGGAGAAAATCGTGCTCTCGAAGCCGCTGAAGCCGCTATATCCAATCCGCTACTGGATGAGGTTTCCATGAAGGGAGCCAATGGTGTCCTGATTAATATTACCGGTGGTATGGACCTGACCTTGTTTGAGGTTGATGAGGCAGCTAACCGGATCCGTGGGGAAGTAAACCCGGAAGCTAATATTCTGGTTGGTTCGGCACTCAATCCGGAACTGGACGGCAAGATGCGTGTATCTGTGGTCGCCACTGGAATTGAATCAGATGGCCAGCCCCGCCGGGAAGAGCCACGGAAGTCATATAGTTTTAAAACTGAATCCAAGATTGAAACCAAAGCTGCAACAAGTGATAGTCCAGATTCAGGATGGGATGAACCCATCGCGGCACGCAAGACTATTGTCGAGACCGCCATGGATACTATCTCTGCCGGGGTAGCTGACGCTCCTGAACTGGAAGCAACACCTGATCTGGCTGGCGAATTAGAGAAAATTACCCAGACCGTAAAAGATAACATTAAGGAAGAAACGGCAAGTCTGTTGGCACAACTGGCTGAGGGTATTGTTCAGAAGCCAGACCCATCAGCAGAAAAAACCGAATCTGATGAAGCAATCGTCAGGCGGGAAGAACCGTTCATATCTTCGGCACCAGTGATGCCAGAAAAACGTATGGAACCGTTAGTAGCCCAAGCTGATCCTTTTGCCGAGGCCGCAATGGCGAATACTCCGGTGGCCGATAAACAACCACGCAAACGTAGGTTGCTTGGCCTTTTTGGTGGCCGTCGCAAGGAAACACAAAAAAAACAGGTTGTTCTGCGTCAGCCGGATATGCTGTATCCAGAGATGGCGGATCCTCGTGTTGACCCCGTGCAGGAAACAGAAGCAGAAGCAAATCAGGTGCAAGAGAAAATACCGGATTCAGAGGCTGATAAATCTTTGGTTGCCGAGCAGGCAACAGAGTCGGTGGAACCTGCTTTGAAGGAAGATGACCATCTTGAAATCCCGGCATTTTTGAGACGACAGGCAAATTAGGCCATAAATTCAATTATGTCGGTCCCTGATTATAGTGGCATAAAAAAGTGAGATTAAGCGGTTTAATGAATATTTAATTCATCATTAGTATGATCAGTTTGTATGTTGTGATGAGTATTTGATTAAAGAGTAATTTAGTAAGTAGTAGTTAGTAAAATTAAAAATAAAAAAGTAGAGTAGCAGAAAAATTGTAACAGGCAGCGGGAAAAAACTATACAACATATTCCCCAGAACTTGGGTAAGGCAGGTTTACCTGCCTTTTTTCTTTCCTTATTCCAATAAATCTGACCCTAATTATTGAGCAATTATTTTAGCACATGTTTGACGAAGGCATAAAAACATCATTCTGGATTTCGGCAGAAATCAAAAGATGTGACGGACTTTTCCTGCCTGTGACAATCCTGCACAGGGGCGATGATGCCAGGGGTCTCGTGTTGATAAAGCAATATATCGACGGACAACGCTGTATTCTTCATAGCCGGATACGGGACATGGAAGGCCGACTGGGTTGGCATAATCCTCTGGGACAGGAGGCCGTCGATGAGAGTAGGGCTGACGATTATATAACCCGGCAGCGACAATATGATGAAGATCTCTGGGTAATGGAAGTGGAAGATTTGCAGGAAAAATATTCACCAGCCATATGATTTTTGTTTCTTTTCTGTCTGGGGTTGATTTTGCTAGATCAGACCATATTTACAAATCATATCATGGTTATAGCCGATACAATTGGTATAAATCGCTGTTTTTGCTGTTTTTCTTAACTTTTTACTGGCTAACCTCTTGACTATTTCCCTTTGAAGTCTATCTCTTGCAGTAGTTGTTAGCACTCTGCTTTGTCGAGTGCTAAACAGCAAATATTTTAACATATAAACAGAAGAGGTCTTTGAAATGGGTTTTCGTCCTTTACACGATCGTGTACTTGTACGCCGCATTGAAAGTGAACAAAAAACAGCCGGTGGCATCATCATTCCTGACAGTGCACAGGAAAAACCAAGCCAGGGTGAGATTATTGCAGTAGGCAGTGGTGCCAAAGCAGAAGATGGCACCGTGACGGCGCTGGATGTGAAAGCTGGCGATACCATATTGTTTGGCAAATGGTCCGGTACGGAAATAAAGATTGACGATGAAGATCTGTTGATCATGAAAGAATCCGACATCATGGGTATCATCGAATAAACATGCCGACAGGCAAAAATTTTAAAAAAGGAAAAAATCATGGCTGCAAAAGACGTAAAGTTTGGCTCTGAAGCGCGTGCGCGTATTATGAATGGCGTTGACATTCTGGCCAATGCGGTAAAAGTAACTCTTGGACCTAAGGGACGTAACGTCCTTCTGGACAAGTCATTCGGTGCCCCGCGCATCACCAAGGACGGTGTGGCGGTTGCCAAGGAAATAGAACTTGCTGACAAGTTTGAAAATATGGGTGCCCAGATGGTGCGCGAGGTTGCTTCCCGCACCAATGATGTTGCCGGTGATGGCACAACAACAGCAACAGTTCTGGCTCAGGCTATTGTGCGCGAGGGCTTTAAGGCCGTAGCAGCAGGTATGAACCCCATGGACCTGCGTCGCGGCGTTGATCTTGCGGTTACCAAAATTGTTGCCGACCTGCAAGGCCGGACAAAATCAATTTCTTCCAGCGAAGAAGTGGCGCAGGTTGGCTCCATATCTGCCAATGGTGAAACTGAGGTTGGTCAGATGATTTCCGACGCCATGGACAAGGTTGGTAAAGAAGGTGTGATCACCGTTGAAGAAGCCAAAGGTCTGGATTCAGAATTGGATGTTGTTGAAGGTATGCAGTTTGACCGTGGTTACCTGTCACCCTATTTTGTTACCAACGCTGAAAAGATGTCTGTTGATCTGGAAAATCCATATATTCTGCTTCATGAATCAAAATTAACCAGCCTGCAACCTATGCTGCCTTTGCTGGAAGCTGCGGCCCAGTCAAGCCGTCCGTTGCTGATTATTGCTGAGGATGTTGAAGGCGAGGCTCTGGCAACTCTGGTGGTTAACAAGCTGCGCGGTGGCCTGAAAATTGCCGCTGTCAAGGCGCCGGGATTTGGTGATCGCCGTAAAGCCATGCTTGAAGATATTGCTATACTGACTGGTGGTCAGGTAGTGTCCGAAGATTTGGGCATCAAGCTGGAAACCGTTACACTGGATATGCTGGGAACGGCCAAACATGTATCCATCACCAAAGATGACAGCACAATTATTGACGGTGCTGGCGAGCGCGAAGCCATTGAAGCTCGCTGCGGCCAGATCCGCAATTCTGTAGAAAATACCTCTTCCGACTATGACAAGGAAAAACTGCAGGAACGTTTGGCTAAATTAGCTGGCGGTGTTGCAGTAATCAAGGTTGGTGGCATCACAGAAGTCGAAGTGAAAGAACGCAAGGACCGCGTTGATGACGCGCTTCATGCCACCCGTGCGGCGGTTGAAGAAGGCATTGTCCCCGGTGGTGGTGCGGCCCTGCTTTATGCCTCTCGTGCGCTGGACGATATTACCGGGGTCAATAGTGATCAAGATGTGGGCATAAATATCGTCCGCAAAGCCCTGGAAGCACCATTGCGCCAGATCGTTGAAAATGCTGGTGAAGACGGTGCGGTTGTTGCCGGCAAGCTGCGCGAGAGCGATGACATTAACTTTGGTTTTGATGCTCAGAAAGAAGAATATACCGACATGATTGCGGCTGGTATCATTGACCCGACCAAAGTTGTGCGCACCGCTTTACAGGATGCTGCTTCCGTTGCGGGTCTTCTGATTACCACAGAAGCCATGGTTACGGATGTGCCCGAAGACAAAGCGGCTGCCATGCCACCAATGCCTGATATGGGCGGCATGGGTGGAATGGGCGGCATGGGCGGCGGTATGGGCTTCTAGGCCCTACACTTCCCAAACGCAAATTTATCAAAAGGGCCGGAGAATTTTCTCCGGCTCTTTTTTTGTTTTGGCAAGATATGATTCTGCTATATAAATTATCAGCACAGCTTAAGTAAGGGATCAGCCATTGTCTGAACAGGAAAAATTATTTGATATTCGTGACTGGGTGCCCTATCAGCTTTGGCGTTTGTCTCAGGAAGCGGGTTATATCCTCGAAGATAATTACGCCAGGAAATATAATATCACAGGTGACAGTTGGCGTTTCATGGCCATGCTTGCCAGTCTGGCCCCCATTTCCGCCAAAAGGCTGGGTGAATATCTGGACTGTAATCAGGTGCAGGTCACCCGCACCCTGAACAAGCTGCTGGATAACGGCTATGTCAGCCGCCGCACCGACCCCAAAGACAGACGCAAAGTTATCCTGACCCTGAACGACAAAGGTGCCGAGGTCTATCAGTCCATTGTTGAGATGGCGAAAGACCTTGAGGCTAAACTGCTGGCGCAGATGTCCGAGGGTGAGCAGGTGACCTTCCGGGGGACGCTAAAAGGCTTGCTGACGACGGTGGAGGGATTCGGTAATTGAAAGTGTTTACGATAGCTGCTAGCGAAGAATACACGTGACAATTGAAAAGATTGCGGGTAGTCTTTGAGACTAAACTGGTTATACACTGGCGGCTAGTTGGGCGGTAAAAAAGCAACAGTACGAATATATTCTAATCTGGTAACTTTATATTTCCGCTAATATCTACAATGCTATTATATGCTGTAGGATAAACAATTTGAAAGCTGCTTAGGTAAAACTAGGCGGCTTTTTTATTGTTTGGATATGAGGGATGAGAAATGAAAAAAGCACTAATATTGACTATGACACTGATGATTTCAGCTTGCGCAACTTCATATAAAACTGATGGTTTTACGGGAGGGTATTCTGAAACACGTTTAGATGAAAATGTTTTTACAGTTTCATTTAAAGGGAATGCAATGACGAGCAGAGAACGCGCGGCAGATTTTACTTTGATGCGAAGTGCGGAGCTAGCACTAGAGAATGATTATCAGTATTTTGTAATCATCGATAAGCAGTCTTATACAAAAATTAGTACATATGTATCACCAGTAACTTCAAATACAACGACGACAGCGAATACTACAGGCAGTGCTTATGTTAGTGGCAATTATGTTTCTGGTAATGCTACAACATCAGCCAACTCCACAACAACCACAAGCGGCGGTAATGTAACTACATCTGAAAAGCCGCGTGAGACAAATACAATTGTTTGCTTTAAGGAAAAACCGCAAAATACATTCTCGTATAATGCGCGGTTCATATATAATGAAATAGCAAAAAAGTATGATATAGAGCAAAAATACTAATGGAATTAGGGAAATTCGGGGGGAAATTCGGGGGACACAATACTTAATTCAGATTCCATAACCATAAAGTGGCATTCCTTCGTCATGCCGGACTTGATCCGGCATCCATTTCTATATCAACTAAATAATTTGATTTTAAAGCTATATACCTCTGTATAGATGGACCCCGGCTCGGGGGCCGGGGTGACGGTGAAGCAGGGTTGATCTTAATTATTAATCCTTCAGGACATCGGCAATCTGGTCAACAAGCCAGTCGATATGCTCATTCTCTATCACCAGAGGTGGGGCGAGACGGATCACATGCTCGTGGGTTTCCTTGCATAAGACACCCTTTTTCATTAAAGCCTCGCAGTAAGAACGCGCCCCGCCCAATGATTTGTCCAGTTCAATGCCGACAAACAGGCCCCGACCGCGAATTTCGGCAATTTTGTTGGTCTGGATGGTCTGTAGCTTGCGCATCAGGTAATCGCCGAGAATATGGGAGCGTTCGGCCAGTTGCTCGTCCTCAATCACTTTCAGGGCCGCAAGGCCGATGGCCGCGCCCATGGGATTGCCGCCAAAGGTGCTGCCATGAATGCCCGGCGTGAAAACCGCCATAATTTCATCAGAAGCGAGGATAGCCGATACCGGATAGACTCCGCCGCTTAGTGCCTTGCCGACAATCAGAATATCTGGTGTGGCATTTTCCTCATGCTGAAAACAAAACAGTCTGCCGGTGCGACCAAGGCCGGTCTGGATTTCATCGAGCACAAATAGCACATTATTTTGTTTGCAGATTCTCCGGGCATTGGCGAGATAGCCATCATAGGGAATGATGATGCCAGCTTCGCCCTGAATAGGTTCCATGATCAGCGCAACCGTATTTGGTGTGATTGCCTGTTCGAGGGCGTTGAGATCATTATAGTCAATCAGCTTGAAACCGGGGGTAAAGGGGCCAAAATTCTTTCGGTAAGCCGGTTCGGACGACATGCTGACGGTAGCCATTGTCCGGCCATGAAAATTATCCCGCACCACAATAATCTCAGCTTTGTTATCCGCTACCCCCTTGATCTCATAGCCCCATTTTCGAACGGCTTTTATGGCGGTCTCTACGGCTTCGGCTCCGGTATTCATCGGCAATGCCTTGTCCATCTTTGCCATCTGGCACAGTTTTTCAAGGAATTCCCCCATCTGGTCATTGTGAAAAGCCCGCGAGGTCAGGGTGATCTTTTTGGCTTGCTCAATCATTGCATTAATGATTTTCGGATGACAATGCCCTTGGTTCACTGCCGAATATGCGCTGAGACAGTCGAGATATTTATTGCCGTCCGTATCCCATACCCATATGCCTTCGCCCCGTTCAAGTACCAAAGGCAATGGGTGATAATTGTGGGCACTACGGCG
>JAJFIP010000005.1 GCA_021774875.1 Emcibacter sp. | reverse complement strand
CTTACACGCCTGCAAGGCTTTCACAATATTAGGAGAATTTCCTGAAGTCGTGATTCCCAGGAAAACATCATTTGGCGTGAGCTTCCCAGTAATCTGGCGGGAAAACACGGAGTCGTAACCATAATCATTCCCGATAGCTGTCAAGATAGAAGAATCCGCCGTTAATGCTTCGGCAGCTAAGGGAGCACGATCTTTTGCCAATCGACTCACAAATTCTGCTGCCAGATGTTGCGCATCAGCTGCGGAGCCACCATTTCCTGCAATATAGATTCTGCCTCCCTGTTGATAACTGTTGAGAACTAAATCAACAGATTTGGAAAACTCGTTCTGGATGTCTGGGTTTTCCAGAAGCAGTTTTTTGGCTTCAATCGATCTCTCCAAATTGCGGCAGATGATTCTAATTGCTTTATTCATGTGATTCGCTCCAAAATCTCTGTTTCTGACCTCTCGAAGTTGATAAGACTCCGAAAAATGATCTCGTACAAAATGAGTCAGGTGAGATTTTCAACTATTTGCTGCTAAGTGTGAATAGGTTGCATAAAAAGATTAGCTGAGATAGGAGTATAGTTGAATCAGAAAAAAGATGGCAACATCGATTTTAATGCATCTCTCTCTTCTTAGCCGGTACAGTTCACAAACAACACAAAATGAGAATTCTAGATCCATCGAGCAGGAGCCCTTGATGACCAAATGATTTCACGGAGGTCGTATTTTAAATGCCCGGCATCTGGACGTACAGTAGTAGTAAGTAGATCCTCCTTTTTACTTACTAATTCTCAGAAGCGTTCTGGCTTTAGGAAAAGGTAGAAAAAGATGCTGGAAACAGAACAAGACGAACTGCTGAAAAATGGGCTGGCCGAGATTCGAACTAAGGTATCCAGTAACACGCTGAACAAGACCTAACTGACAAATATGTGAAGCCGGGGGCATCCGGAATGGCAAATCTGTCAGATAAAGCAGTGGCTATTACCTTCAGTGATGTGGCAAACTGAGAATCACTATGATTGATAGCTCATGTGTTTGTGTTGCCACTCGTAGTCTTTTGGTTTCACTAAGCTTCCCCACACAAGTGGTACCAGTTTTGAACTCGTACCACTTGTGTGGGGACGGAGAAGCTTATTGCGGTAAAGAATCTACAATCACTGTATACCTCTATCGTTCATTCTGAACTTGCCAGCGTGCCGAACTATTGCACAAGAACAGCCGAGGTAAAAGCGCCATCAATGACTTCGGTGGTAATGCTCAAGTCAGTTTGAGGTTTGAGCAGGGCATCATAGGTATAAGACTTTTTGATTTGAACATAGGTGTTTTTCGATCCCCCCCAATGGGAATCCACAATTTCACACACCGCCCAACCTACAACATGAAATTCTACATTACTGCCAGCTCCGGCCACCGAATCGTAGATGGGAATTAACTTCGTTTTCCCATGGATGGCTTCAACCGCCGATTTCATTCCTGACGAGAGACCAGGATCACCATTGAGATATAAATTCTGCGTGCTGTCGATCTCAGTGTTTGAAGGGATTCGGGAATCTGCATAAAGTGCATCAAGGTCCTTTTGTCGCAGACCGTCCAGTATCTGATCGCGCATATCTGATGTGCTGTTTGTGGAACTACCGATATCACAAGTTCCCCAGTTCCCTGGGATTGTACCACCGATATCATCCTCCAGTCGACCGTCACCGTACACACTCCAGATGTCCCCGGGATCTGTCATGTCCCATTCGTCCTTAGGAATACTAAATGGTAATACACCGACGCCTGGTGTCAGAATGCTTGCTTTTTGTAATACGGCCGTCGCTGTGGCGTTAACATTAGAGTCATTGATTCCAAAGATACTTGCGAAAAAGAGAGAGACAGGAGAGTTTGCCTGCGTGTCGTATCGCAGCGTCACACGGACTGTGTCAAATGTTCCCCAGTTTAAGATTGTAAAGTTGTCGTAAACATTCATCGGATCGTATCGCCCAATCTCAATATCTGAATCAAGGACGGTGAAGTCTACTACTTCGCTGATATTTAAGTCAGCGTATTGACGAACGGTAGCCCGAACTTTAGTGAGATCCTGATTACCATTCGAATCAGGTACAAGGTCACGAACGGCCGCTAATGCTGCAGCATCTGCCGCCCGCTGTAGATCCGCCCGCTTCTTAAGCAGATATCCATAGTCAACGGAAAAAGCCACCATGCCGAGCAAGGGAACCATCAGCACAGCCGTAAAAACGGCAATTGCCCCTTTCCGTTTTGCAGATTGTGTTTTTGTGATTTGCTTAGTCGTAAGATTTCTTTGCATCGTTCTCCCCCCTCGATTGTAGTTCAGTATTCTAAGAATCAATCGTTTCCGATTGAATTCATTCTCGCCGCATTGCAGTCGTCGTTTGCAGTGACCTGTTATTGAGTCCAGCAAAGCCAGGCAACCATCGAATTGTCTCATATTGAAAGATCACTTGAACTGAGACAGGAGATCCGGAGGGAATCGTTGTCAAATCTCCATTCGGGATTGCTGCATTCAAACTGTCGCGAACATTGACCGTTAACGCACTATCCAACTCACCGGAGGAGGCACCCGGAAATTGGTCTGAAAAGTAACTTAGGACGGCTGCTTTTACTTCGGACTCGTTTGTTAGTGTGTTGCGTGATGCCCGGCGCGCTCCTTCATAAGAAGCGTCATTTACAAATTGAGCAACATTCACAAATTGCCCTGTATCAATCGCCCCCATGGTGATGAGGACTAATAATGGAGCGACTAACGCACATTCAACTGCCGCCGTCCCTCTACGGTTAGAAGATCGCCTTGTTAAAGCATTTGTTCGAAGTGTAATCATTTTCTCGTTCTTCCTAACAAATGAGGGGCTTGTATAATTTACTCTCGTTTCATCGTTGTCTGTCCTTGAAGTACCGTACTTCCCAGGAAACTTGGTATTATCCAGGAAACATCAGAGTAGTTCACTTCGACAGTTGTGGTAATCTCCGTCCCTGATGCCATTCCGTTGAGGTTCGAAGGACTGATGGTGACCCGGCACGTGCTCACATCCTGTGAGTTCGACATTGTCGATTGTAAATGATTGCGCACCGTCGCTTCCGGATCTGCTGGAATGATTGTGTTGGCGAGAACCGCCTTGCGACACCCTAACCGGGCTGCATCTGTCAGAGCCTGCTTGACCATACTCATCCGTGTGAATTCTACCAATCCAAAAATTAATAGAAATAATAGTGGGGCAACAATGGCCATCTCGACCGTGGTCGCGCCGCGAGGTTGTTTTGTGAAATGTGAATCGATGCTACTATTGTTTGTTTTCCTCATGGCTGATATCTCACATTCGATCTGGAGGATCCTATTAAAAACATAGCTCTTGTTTTCCAGTTAGCAGGTTTTTTCGCGGGGTTTGGTTAGTCAGAAGTAAAATTACAAGCAATTGAATGATTGAAGAGAAGAAATGAACTGTGCGGAATATTATGATTACCTCAATTTTGAGTGTGACTGAGAAAGCCATCCGTCGGCTAGTCGATTCGTTTTCGCAGGCCCCTTTCGGTGGCTTGAGGAGTTGAGTGAACATCGGCGTGAATGGATTCCGCTTCTGATGTGGAGCGCGCCGTTTATTCTGAAAGAGACCCTAGTACTACAGCGCCTGTTTACGTTTCCTAGTGCGTCTTCGCAGTTCTTTTCTTCTTCTTTGTTCGTGGCAGTGTTTTGCGATCTGATTGCGGACCATTCGCCATTGGCTCCATTGAACGAGTTCTGCCGCGGTCCAGC
>JAJFIP010000398.1 GCA_021774875.1 Emcibacter sp. | reverse complement strand
ATAATGTCACGGTTGGTGTTGAACTGATCTGTCCCATCGCCATGGATGAAGGCCTGCGCTTTGCCATCCGTGAGGGTGGTCGCACGGTTGGCGCCGGAGTTGTCGCAAGTATCATTGAATAACAAACATCAGGAGCGCGGGCCACGGCCCGCGTAATTTATATGTTGGAATCACAAAATATTCGCATACGTCTGAAAGCATTTGATCATCGTACCCTTGATCAGGCCGCCGATGATATTGCCAATACAGCCAAAAGAACAGGTGCCAGCGTTCGCGGCCCTATTCCTATGCCAACCCGGATTGAAAAATTCACGGTTCTGCGGTCTCCGCATGTGAATAAGAAATCCCGTGAGCAGTTCGAAATGCGCACTTTCAAGCGTCTTTTGGATATTGTTGAGCCAACACCGCAAACCGTTGACGCGCTGATGAAGCTCGATCTGGCTGCTGGTGTTGACGTTGAAATTAAATTGCAGGGTTAGATAAATGCGTGCAGGACTCATTGCTAAAAAAGTTGGCATGTCGCGTGTATTCGCGCAAGGCGGGGAACATATTCCGGTAACCTTGCTTCATGTCGATAATTGTCAGGTTGTCACTCATAAGACAACTGCAAAAGACGGCTATAATGCTCTTCAACTCGGGGTTGGTAAAGCCAAGGTAAAGCGGACAACCCAGCCGATGCGGGGTCATTTTGCCAAAGCCAAGGTAGAGCCTAAATCCCGCCTTGCTGAATTCCGTATTGCAGATGACGCCTTCATTGATGTCGGTGCTGAGCTTACGGTTGAGCATTTTGTTGCGGGTCAGATGGTTGACGTTACCGGAACCTCCAAAGGTAAAGGTTTCGCAGGAGCAATGAAACGTCATAACTTCAGTGGTCTACGGGCTACCCACGGCGTTTCTATCTCTCACAGATCTCACGGTTCCACAGGTCAGTGTCAGGATCCCGGACGTGTGTTCAAGGGCAAGAAGATGGCCGGACACATGGGTTCAGAGCGCAAGACCGTACTTAATCTTGAGGTTGTCGCGACGGATATGGACGAAAGTCTGATCCTTGTGAAGGGGGCTATTCCCGGTGCTAAAGGCAGTTGGATATTGATTAATGATGCGGTGAAAAAACCAACACATGCTGATCGGCCTTATCCCGGCGCTGTTCGTGTAGTGGAGGCTCCTGTTGTTGAAGAAGCTGCTCCTGCTGAAGATACAGCAGAAAAGAGTGAGGAATAAGCCATGAAAGCCGAAGTAATTACACTTGATGCCAAAAAGGCTGGAAATGTTGATCTTGATGATGGCATTTACGCGCTGCCGGAGCGGGCTGATATTCTTCAGCGCGTTGTGGTCTGGCAGCTGGCAAAAAGGCGTGCCGGAACCCATAAGGTTGCGGGCCGCAGTGAAATCACTGGAACCACTAAACGTATTGGCAAGCAGAAAGGCGGCGGTACAGCCCGTCATGGTGCCGGTAAGGTAAGTCAGTTCCGTGGTGGTGGTCGTGCTTTTGGTCCGGTTGTCCGTTCTCACGCCTATGGCCTGCCAAAGAAAATCAGGCTACTTGGCCTTAAGACAGCTTTGTCTTCAAAGCTTGCAGACGGCAATTTAATTGTTATTGAAAATATTGACCTAAAAGAAGCCAAGACCAAAGACCTGAAAGCCAAGCTAGCCAAGCTCGGACTGGAAAAGGTGCTGTTCATTGACGGCTCTGAAGTGAATAAAAACTTTCTGCTTGCGGCACACAACATTCCTTATGTTGATGCATTGCCAACTCAGGGCGCAAATGTTTATGACATTTTGCGTGCCGAGAAACTGGTGCTGACGAAAGCTGCCGTGGAAAGTCTGATGGAGAGGTTAAAATGACCGATAAAGTTACCGATGTCAGACATTATGATACCATCCTTGGCCCTGTGATTACGGAAAAAGCCACAATGATGTCTGAATTTAATCAGGTTGTCTTCCGGGTTCCCCTGACAGCAACAAAGCCTGAAATCAAGGCTGCTGTCGAAGGCCTGTTCGATGTCACGGTTGAAGCTGTTAACACGATCCGGGTTAAAGGAAAAACCAAGCGTTTCAAAGGTATTATGGGCCGCAGAAATGATTATAAAAAAGCAATGGTGAGATTGGCTGAAGGCCAGTCCATTGATGTGACAACGGGAGTATAGGACTGTGGCGTTAAAAACATATAATCCAACATCTCCTGGTCAGCGTAGTCTGGTACAGGTTGACCGTTCCGGTCTCTGGAAAGGCAAACCTGTAAAGGCTTTGTCCGAGGGTTTAACAAAATCTGGCGGTCGCAATAATCATGGGCGTATTACGGCCCGACGCCGTGGCGGTGGTCATAAACGTACCTATCGTATGATTGACTTCAAGCGGCGCAAGTGGGATGTGTCAGCAACAGTTGTGCATCTGGAATATGATCCAAACCGTACGTCATTCATAGCACTGATTGAATATGATGATGGGGAAAAGGCCTATATACTGGCCCCACAACGGCTCAGTGTAGGTGATAAGGTCATCGCTGGCGAAAAGGTCGATGTCAAACCCGGTAATGCCATGCCGCTTTATAGTATTCCGGTTGGTTCTATCGTCCATAACGTGGAAATGAAGCCTGAAAAGGGTGGTCAGATTGCCCGCTCTGCTGGCGGATATGTTCAGATAACAGGTCGGGATCGCTCGCAGGTTCTGCTTCGTCTGTCCTCGGGCGAGCAACGCTACGTTCCATCGGCCTGTATGGCGACAATAGGTGCTGTGTCCAATCCGGATCACAAGAATATCAAGCTGGCGAAAGCCGGACGCAATCGCTGGCTCGGAAAACGCCCAAGT
>JAJFIP010000397.1 GCA_021774875.1 Emcibacter sp. | reverse complement strand
CAAAGGAACGATCATGTACGAATCACCTTCCTTGAATTTATTACTGGCACATATCGAACGGATTGAAGAAAAGCTCACACATCTGGTTCAGCAACAGCAAGAACTTAACGATTTGGTAAGCCAACAATCTATTTTGAAAGAATGGTATTCCACCTCGGAATTAGCGGACATCATGGGAGTAAAACAATACACCGTCCAAGAGCGTTGGTGTAACCAGGGCCGCATTGAGTGTGAGAAAGAGCCAGACAGTGGCAAATGGAGAATCCCAGGCCCAGAAGTAGAACGCCTTAAGAATGGTGGTGCATTATTGAACCGGAACAGCACTTCACTTTTTACTTAAGCACTTGAATCTTGCTTACACCGTCTTGAGGAAAGAGATGCTGGTAGTGTGATTTCATTTCATCGGTTGTGTGGCCCATCCATTCTGCAATTTCATCTCTCGAAACTTCCCCTGAGCGAGCCAGATTGGAACCAAACGAATGGCGTAATACGTGAAAACCTCGCACAACATCCCATTTTGTATCTTTTAATGTTTGTTTGAAATGCCGATAAGCCTCTTCTACATCTAAGCCAGCCAAACCACTGGAATTTGTCCGGTTCAAATTGGAATCAGGATGAACCAGTGTGTGCTGCCCACCTGGATGCTCAGCAAACCAGTTGAGCATTACTTCTTTTACCTTGGAGTGCATTGGCACAAACCGAGAAGTTTCTTTCATATCTTTACGCCGCTTACGTTCTCGTATGCGGATTTGTGCTTCCGTAAAATCAAAATCATCAATTAAAGAACGGCATAACTCACTCCGACGTGCTCCTGTATAAGCGACAAAGACAAACATCGGATAAATAAAAGGGTGACGAGCTACTTTTTTTACATGTTTGAGCAGTTCTACAGTTTGGTCTTCATCAAGAAACAGACTTTCCCAGAGACGTTTGAGTTGTTCGTCTTTTAATCCACCTCGCTGAATTCGCTTGGTGATCTGGTTCCAGGTTTGGAATTTTTCCTTTTCTTCATCCTTGGGAATTTTCACAATCCATTTATGACGATGATCATAAAGCGGGCATTCGTTATTCACTAGTTTTCGTTCACGTGCCCAATCCCAAATCTGTCGGAAGGTCACTAATTCTTTACGAATAGTCTTGCCTGATATATGCACATCTCGATATTTCATCTGCCGTCGATGATGTACGTACTTCTGCAACTGCTCCAATGTAATCGAAGGAAACAAAATGGAATCTTTGTAAAAACGTTTCAAATGCCGTATATGGATTTCTTCACAATTTCGTGTTTTGTCCGCTTTTGAAACTTGGTCTTTGAGATAAGATTGACAGATCGAGTTCAGCGTTTTATCTTGTGAATCTCTTGAACTCTGTTTTTGTTTGATTTTACCAGCAGAATAAATCCAGACACCTGGGTCTGCATCGACTGGTATTTCAATTCGTCCTTGCCTGAGCAGGCGAAGCGTTTCTTCAATCCGGTATTTGGTGCTTATCGCTTCTGTTTTATTCAAAATCTCCGTTGATTTCCGAAACTGTTTACCTGCAAAACGAAACATCACAATCCAATGATTCGTTCGTTTATCTTTATGCAAACTTGCCATCCCACATCCACTTCAGAGCAAAAAGAGAAAGAGTTTCGTGTAACAATGGTGTAACACTATTGCCCATTTCCTCCACGTGGAAAGGATATGGATCTGTCGTCCTCAAATCCAGTAGAAAATCAGGAATATGCTATGAACAAAGTGGTAAAATGGTATTTGAAATGCTAGTGTAATGAAGATGTAATGACGTTACAAAACTGGAGTAAGCGGATTCAGGTTCTAGTGTCCGTAAAGGACGTGGAGGTTCGAATCCTCTCTTGGGTAGTTGCTACCAAAGGACTTAGGGTAATTGATCCCTAAGTCCTTTTTTTATGGTCTAAATTACCGCGGACAAATCACGGACACTATTGAAATGATATTGGGATTATGTTGGAACCAGTGATTTGGCGGCCCTTAACCAAATACCGAACTAATGGCCTCTTGTTTCACATCGGGAAAGAGATGGCGGTATCGACGGCGCATTTCTTCAGTTGTGTGTCCGACGAACTCATCAATCAGTCTTTGGTCGATAGAATGTGAAGCAAGATTGCTGATGAAGGAATGTCGCAGGCAATGCCATCCTGGAATGACATTCCATTTACTGTCTTTCAACACACTTTTGAAGCGGTTATGTGCAACGTCACGAGTAATCGCTCGGCCCTGTGTTCGATTCGATGGATCTTGTACTTCTCGAATTTCGGGTATGTCAGATGCGAGTTTGCCACGCTTCTTACCCCATTGAAGTACGTGTCGTAAAGTGACAAGTTCCTTTTTAATTGTATTCGCGCTAATTTTTCCTTTCCGGCGACCTTTATCTTTCCGACGTGTCTTGCTGTAGATATCAAGTGTGTTCAAATCAATGTCTTCGATGAATACATTATCCCCCAGAATGCGAAGTAAGTTATTTCGATGCATTTTCATTAACGAAACAGTAGATTCTTCCAGGGAATCGTCTGGCAATGAAACAAAAAATGATTCGAAAAGATCGCGGAGAGAAAGCTGAATTTCAGAAATGGAATCGCTGTTACTGACATGTGGAGTCGTTAGTTTTCCATCAGAAAGCAAAAACGTCGGAATGTCGGCGTCAGGCGGTAGAGAGATTCGGCCACTTTTGACGTCTCGAACCGTCTGTTCAAGATTTGCCAGTAATCGATTGGCTTCTTTCTCGTCGTCGGTATGAAGAGACCGCGTATATTTCTTTCCGCCGAATCGAAATACGACGTTGAAATAGCCAGTGCGGTTTTCAAGAGAAGCCATTAGAGATAATGTCACCTTGCAGGAAATTTTTTGAAATGTCTAATTCATCCAACAGATAAGAAAATTCAATTACGAGGGATGAGAGGTCGCGGGCCATGATTAAGGATGCGTTGCACTTCTTCATAGCAAATGCGCCACTCACGTTTTCGCCCATTGGTTTCTTTTTCAGCAGAGATTCGCCCAAGTCGGCACCACTCTCGAACAGTAAACTCCGCTCGTCCGGTGAGTTCAGCGAGGTCTGCTGTGCTAAACCATTCCTTCTGCGGCTTTTGTTGGATCAGCTCTGAGAGAAGTGTTTCGATTCGTTCAAGTCGAATTGCAATGTCTGGTACGTTCATTTTCATACCTTTCAAGAGATGAGTGTTAAGAAAAGAGAGAACGGTGATTGAAAATCAATCACCGTTCGTCAACGAATCTTTCAGAATGTCATTCCAGAATAATTTCCGCTTCGGCTCGTTCGACGTAGCCTTGGGCCAGTTGCAGAGCGCGAACTGCTTGCGGTAATTCTGTGAGGTTGAAGGATGATGTGTATTTGACGTCCTCTCCATCCTTGTAACGTTTTTGCACATTGACGCTGCGGATTGTGATCGGGCCTTCGTCGGTTTCGATTTCATGCCCGAACACGGACGCTGAGATGTAGCCGATGCGGAAGACTTTTTCTGGCGGGTTGTTCTTGCTTCTCTTGGTACTTTTTTTAGCCATTGCTTCAACCTTTCTGTGGAATGAACAGTTGGGGATTACTTCTCGGAATGAGATGGCAACCCGTAAAATTCGCTTCCTGTTTGCACAATGCGAACAGTGGGCGACAATGACACGATTTTGCAAAGTGCGCAAGGAGATCGTGACATTTTCCAAAAGGTTGTCTGGAGGTTCCGAGAAGAGGAATCCAGATCAGAAAGGTTGATTTAATCGATGAATCTTCAATACAGCCAGTGATTGCTGATTGGTCTACCACAGTGGGCAGACTCCATCAGGTACGCCTGGCTTCCCCAAAAGAGGGGCGTGTGGGAGCTGACAAGGGCGGCTCCCGTGCATCCTTGCTCGTCAAATTAGAAAATAAGCAATGCCAAAAACCAAGGTGATTCCACTAACGATTATATCGTAAGCCATTCCAGGGGTGCTGGAAGGGCGAATGTATCGTTGGGGTGGTTTCAACAATTCAACATAAACCCATTTACGAAAATGACAAAAGCGTCGAGCCCAGAGTTTCCAGACTCGTTTCATTAACCTCAACAAATAGTGTAGAAATTTTATTGAAATGTGCTTGTCCATAATTAAAAGGGGAACGGAAACTTGTCGATCTGCACGATGCAGAGTCAAATCATTTATCACCAAATCGTAACTATTGAATGCCCAGCATCCCTGTATGTAGAGCAATCAAAATGACGTGTGGTGTCTCATTTATTGGTTGGTTGATTAGCCTGTTTGCGACTGCGGACTTTGACCGCTTTCTGTAAGCAACTCCAGCACATGGCTGCTTTGCCGATAAAAGCGTCATTGAAATCAGCGGTCACACATTCTTTGTTTTTTTCGCACCACGTGCAGGTTTCTGAGGTGTGATGCTCTGAAATATTGATGTTCATGGTTCGGACCTTTCCCGAAATGGTGAAATTGAGTTTCTAAAAAAATGATTGAGAACAGTACAGGAAAGGTCTGTCTGTCTCGAAATAATTTTTAATAACTGCCAGTGAGTCACGAAAGGTTCAACGTATGCTGAACTCAGTCGATGTCGCCTGACTTCGCAGTGCCAGTTTGTACCTGCGGTTGCAGGAAGTAATATCAAATCACTTGATGTAAGCGAATCCTGCAATGCAAAGACAAACCGCCATTGGCGGAGTGAAACGGGTGATCAGGGTCACCCGTTTCGATAGTTACTTATTTGTCCTCCTTCTGACTTTTAGATTCGGTGTTGAGAATGAATTCCCAGGCCTGTTTGGTGAGCAAACTGACAAGGGGAAGATCATCGCGACCGAAACTGTTAGTCGATTTCCATTCATCGCCCTGCTTATAGGAACGCTGAAGCGATACCTTGTAGAACGATTTGCCATCTTCGGAACTGTTCTCGAAGATAGAGGCAGTGATGCCGCGAAGTCGGAACGACTTTACGGGCTTGTTGGAATCAGTTTTATCTGACATAGTGAAAAGGGGAACAAAACTAAATGAGGACAACTCTACCATGAAAGTATCGTTGTCACAAAACTCCACACGCTGTTGCTGTGACGCACCCTGCCCCTGAACAGTCAGGTCACTAACAACAGTGGTTTGGTGTGGCTGCTTAATATCTGAAAATATCATGGAGTCACCACTTCGGCTGGAACCGGTTTCACAATAGAACCTCGTTCGCCCTTGTGATTCCATGTAATTTGTCCGTGTAAAAACGATTCCGGTGTCAAATCGTGCTGGTCGATGCAGAGCCATAAATCGGGTCGTGGCTTTTTCCTGATTGCCTCTGCCGTCGTTTGACTGCGGTATGCAGTGGGCGTGATGAACAGAACCTTGAAATTGTCGAGCGTTGTTTCGGGAAAATGTTTGCGGTGGAGATTGTGATTTGCCAACTCTGCGTACCCTTTAGTCTTTCGGGCAGCGATCTGTTTGGGTGAACTGGTGCCCAAATCCTGCTCCAGATAGAAGACTTTTTTGTGTCCCCGCAATGACAATACGAAAGCGGCATCGGGTGAACAGGAGAGCGGGGGATTCTTATTCAGTTTGGTGTGCAGATAGAATTGATCATTTTCGTGGGCGGATTTGTTTGCCGTTTCCCATTCGTTCACCCAGCGTTCCAGTTTTACTTCGTGTTGCAAGGCAATTGCCTGCTCAATCACAATGCGTGTTTCAATGATGGCATACCAGTGATTCAAATGATCGACGCGGGGGTGTCGGACTTTTGTGGCAACAAAATGCTCATCATCAAACCAGGAAGTAAGGAGTTCTGTTCCCTGTTTGGTCAGATAGTAAACCGGTGCTGCTCCGTTTTTTCCAGGCAATGTAACCGGTACCCGGTGCCTGAAAAGATAATCGTCCTGCCGAAGTTTCATAATTCGACGACGAAGTGATCGCCCTGAAACCAGATGAGGGGCGGAAAGACGCTGAATCTGTTCCCGTGTCAGGACGTAATAATGGGCAAGCAATGCCAGAATCTGAATATCATTTTCAGTAACAATCATCATCACTCCATCCCGCGAGGCGGGTTTGTGTCCGCGGAGAACGAGAAATGGTTTTCCATGTTCTAATCCGCGAGACTGATCGTTTTTTTCGTTATCTGGTATTCGCCAGTCTGTTTCTGTGAAGAGAATCATGGGAAACTCTTCCTGCAGAAAAAAAGTACCGAGCGAAACTCCGAAAGGTGGAGTGCTCGGTAAAACGATCCCGAAGGATGAAAATTACAACCAGGCAAAATTTCTTCACAGCCGGATGGCCGGAACGGAAAAGCTGTCAACTGGAGGCAACCTTGAAAGGTCAATATATCATTTTTAACCGTTGTACTTAAATTGTCAAGAACATTTTTTATGAATCAAATATTTTCCTGAAGACAATCGGTATATCTCGTGCTCCGTGAATGATGGCAAGCAGCAGTATGCCTTTTTCAGTTGGGCGATAGAAGACAATGTAACTGGCAACCAGAAAGCATCGAATCCCTTTGCCTAACTCGGATCTCAATTCTCCCATTTCAGGCTGACGTGCATAAGCTTGGCACTTCTCGTGGATGTGAAGTAGAAAATTCGTTGCAATTTTGCGACTTCCACTCTCTTTGATCGCAGATCGAAACTGATCCGTTTGCAGGACTTGATTCATAAGATGGCTTGACCGGTTTCGTCAACTTCTAATTCCAATTCTGAGATAATCTCATGCACATCAAATAGTGCAACCCGCCCTGCTTTCTCATCTTCGAGCGATTGTTGGATTTGCTGCCTCAGTTCGGCATGTCTCTGTTTCAGTTCACGAAACACTCCTAGAGCCTCTGCTATCAGGGCAGACTCATCTTCATAGGCACCCGTTGCCAGTTCCTCTTCAATGAACTTTTTAATTTCAGGTGAGTAAGTAGTAGTCATCATTTTCTCCAGTGAAATAATTCATCTTACGCTTAATTATATCATACTTCTCGAATGAATGTCAAAAATCAAACAAGTCTATTCTATGGATCGGCGGGTTCCCAGCAGCAGGGGGGGTAGCCGTTTAGACTTGAGGAGCCGACAGGCGAGTCAAGATCGCACTTGGCGATAGGAATGATGGTGAAATACCAATAAAATTCTGTCATCAGTTGTCACTCAAATGTTTCATAATGCGATGGGTCGCGAGGGTGCTAACCCTGGCTATTATTGGTGGAATCGCGGTGTGGAACGACCGACCAATGGTGGGCAATCCAGTGTGAGAAAACGAACACTGGAAACCACTCTACCCGCATCTATAATGCCAGGGTTTGATGAGGGACGAAATCATAACCCTGGCGACCCCTAAACGGCTGGGTGGGAATTGGTTACAAAACCATCAAGGTGTCCGGCTCAAAGGCCAATACCGTTGAAATTGACGTAAGTAAATACCTCCTGCTAACTTGTAGTAGTAACCACACTCTACTCATTAGCAAGGATGCTCAAAAATGCGACAAGGATGTTGCTTGTTACAGCCCGATGGTTTGGGGCGAATTTGTGATCGGCTCGCTGGCCTTGAACATGTTATTGATTCCAAAACTATCCAGCAAGTCCTCTTGCAAACAGGAAAGATGAATCCGCGTGCTTGCTCTCTCAATCACGAAGTGATGATGTGGGTCGTCCTGGCAATGGGACTCTTCACTGACTTACCCATTCGACAAGTTTTCAAGCGAACACGGTTTGGACGAGACGGAGAAAAATTACCCTGCCGATCAAGCCTTTGTCATGCAAGGCAGCGACTCGGTGTTGCTCCCATGCGACAATTGTTCCACAACGTCGTACGCCCCTTGGCGACGAAACTCGTATGATCGAGAGAAAGATCGCAATGGTATTGTTGTCCGTGTTACCCGCTACAAACTTGATGATCCACAACGCGTTGGTCACGAAGAAGAACATATTCTCATAACGAATCTGTTGGACGAAACTCATTACCCTGCCCAAGAACTGATTTGTTTGTACCACGAACGTTGGGAACACGAACTGGTTTACGATGAACAAAAAACTCATCAAGACCCACGTCGTATCACTAAGTCAGCCAACCTTCGCAGCGAAACACCAGCCGGCGTGATGCAAGAATTGTACGCGTTGTCGCTCGCTCATTTTGTGATTCGATTACTGATGTTTGAGTCAGCAGCATCTGTCGGTGTTGATCCTGATCGCTTGTCGTTTACAGGTTGTTTTCAAATTCTTCGTTGTCGTCTTCCCGAGTGTGATGCCAGCAGTGAAATTTCTTTTTTAGGATGGTACAAATCATTGCTGTGGGAAAGGAAAACAGGGCTCTTTATTGCAATGATCACTGGCCTCTCAATCGTTATTCACAAGCTGAAACAGGCGAAAAAATGAAAGAAAATCGACACTGGTTGAATATTCGGCGCAGCGGGCGTTATCCGTTGTTCGGTTTTAAATGTCGGTCGAGGAATTCAAACGCAACGTCTTGCATCGGTTGGTCGAAGCGGTGTCTGCCTTTGAAGAATCTTCCGGTGAATTGCTTGGGGACGCCCGCCTTTTCATAGACCGCAGAGATTTTCTTGAGTGAGTCGCGCATGCCTTGCGGTGGATATAAGCCGTCCTGTCGACATTGCTCGACGAGCAGTGGTTTGGGAGCCATCATACTGACGACATCGGGCATGTCGAGGAATTGGTGTAGCGCCGGAACAAAATGCACAAACGAATGTGTGTCAATGTGAGACTGAATCATTGGTTTTACCGTAGACATGAAACCGACCACGCACGCCGCCGTGATTCGTTCATCCAGGCCTGACAGATACAAGGCCCGGTGCCCACCCATTGATACGCCCAGACATCCAATGCGTGTCGCATCGACTTCCGGGCGTGTTACCAGATAGTCAACTGTGCGAATATCATCCCAGGAGACAATTCCCGGCCAAGTGTAGCCAGCCAAAGCGAGCGACTTTACCAGCGTCGATTCCTTCGACCGACAGACCCCATTGAGATGTTTCGCGTCTTCCAACGAATAGCGTGCGCGGTCCCAACCGTATTTGAGGTCTTTGTCGAGCATTAGTCGTCGTTCACCAAACATGAGCGTGTCGATAGTAATGACAACGTAACCGCAGCGAACGAGTGCCGTCGTAGTGGGACGGCCGCCGTATACATCATTGTGATATTTTGTCATCACGGGGTGATTCTGTTTCAGGTCAATTACTTTTTCCTTGCCGAACAGAAACATTCCACCGTGCGAATGTAGGTCGACGATTGCCGGGCGCGGTTTCTTCACTGCGGTCTTGGGGATGTGTAGATATGCGGGGACGCGGAAATCCGCGGTTGTGGAAAACTCCAGTTTCTCCAGAATGTAATCGCCCCTATCTTGCCGCTCGAGAACCTCTGGGTTCGGCAGAACTTTCTCGGGACGAGGGCCAAGACAATCAAACACTTTCTCGCGTGACGCCAACTTGAACTCGTCCAGAGATTTGAAGCGGTCACCCAAGAATGAATAGGAGAACTCATGCCGATTCGCCAGCCGAGTAATTTGAGGAAATAACGAACCGATGTCTGCCTTCGATGGTTTAAGGTCGCGTGGTGTGTCAGCAGGCGCGACAGCATGGTTTTCATCGGCCCCAAACGTTGGCTCACCGCTTGCGCAATAACCTGCCAGTGAGGCCGTGCCTAGTGATTTTAGAAAATGTCTGCGATTTTCCGGTTTCGTCATGTCTTCTTTTATTGTATCTGGAATGGTGAATTAAATTGTTTGCTCGGAGATCTATTAACACGAATTCGTGTAGATCAGATGCACGGCTGATACAATTTATTATACCGCATCGATCACGTTTTTGTATCAACATACGAGGAAATAGATCTCAGGAACGAATGGCTTCGCTGCCACGTGCGGTTGTGTTCGTAAAAGATGAGGTAGCATCCGCGAAGCTGAATTCGCAACTGTAAACCGACATTTCCCATTTGGGTTGAGCCTGGAACCGCTCCAAGCCTAAATCGCGCCCTATTTTAACATCGCGCCTCACCCCGTGTCTAGCGCGCGGTGATTTTTCTCCACTGTTGTTGTCCTTCTGGTGCTGGAATCCGGGAATCGCTGCCGAGCAAATCATTTTTCAGCGGCCAACACGGGTTCTGCGCAGACGTTCCCCATCGCAAGCCGCCCTGTGTCGCCCGATAACTTCACGCGCCGTGCCCCGCTGCCAACGGCGGCGGGATTGCCAGTCTGGCGATGCGGTCCAGGATCGCGGCGAATAAGTTGCGAGAAACCGCCACTTCGGCCAATTGAAATGTAACGTATTTTGCATGCCGGGTTACCTTCGCCCCAATCTTGACCAACTTCTCCCACAGCGTTGTCAGTGACCAATGCTGTACTGGTTTCGGCAACGCCAACCGCCGCAGGAAGTTGCCGAGGTTATAGGCCAAGGCGAACAGTTGTAACCGCGTTTGGTTGTCCTTGAACGTACGGCAGGACAGCTTCGTCCATTTGACGGCGTTCTTGCCCTCCTTGATCCACTGCTCGGCTGTACCGCGACCGTTGTAGAACTTCGCGACGTTTTTGGAGTGCTTGCTCAGGTTGGTCACAATGAAACCAACGCGCGGGAACAACTCGCCTGCGTGCCACTCGATCTTGGCCACCACGCGCCGCGCTCGCTTCCATGACTTGGCTTGATACTGGAAGTTGTGATAGAAGACCTTCGGCTTGTGGGAGGGACGACCCACGGTACGGATGAGCAGATGCTCAATTTCCCGCTCCAGCACCTTCCGCCAGTATTTTGCGCTCGCCTTGTTGCCACGTCGGAGCATCGCGTATTCCAGATCGCCGAACTGGTTAAACAGAAACAGCGGATGGTAGCAGAGGCATTTGCAGTGTCCGTTGTAAGCCGAGCCCTCTTGCTCTCCGTAGGTCTCGCTGACGGAACTGTCCATGTCGAGAATCAATTCACGAAGCGGCTGGTGTTGATGGGCCTTGTCGATCCACTGGCTCGACAAGGTCCATCAGCGCCGTCAGGTTGCAGCGTTCGCTGAGTATCTCGGTCTCGAAGCGTCCTAGGCCGCTCATGGAAGCGGCTTCGTTGTCCGCCTGCGCTGCCAGACCGCGAGACGCTCGGCATCATTCACGTCTTCGTATCCTGCCAAGCGACTGTAGATCGACTGTCGCAACAGCGGCACAAGCAAATGTTGCTTGTTGCTGCCCTGACGTGAATCGGTCAGTATTTCCGTGCCCATTTGAGTGAGTCCCAGCGCTTCGTCCAATTCGCGGTAGGCCAACAGTCCGGAATCCATGGTGGCCTTGCTGCCGCAGAATCTCAACTTCAAGCGACTGTCAAAACCAACCCGCAAATCGTCGTTCTTGGCGTCACCCATTGGGTTCCCCTGTCACCTTGGCATGTTGATGGTCCGAAGCCCTGTTTTTCAAGGGTTTGGCGCAAATCGCGTACCAAAGTGTGGAAGTCAAATGGGAAATGCGGGTTTATAATACTATGAGTTTTTTGCCCGCAGAAGTGCCTTACCTATGAATGAACTCCTTTGGATTTGGCACACCATCTATTTTAGGAGATGCCCAAAATTAAATCATAATGATACAAGATTCACGCGTCTCTATGATCTGACGGCATCGCCGGGTGACTCACAATATTGTGGAATGGAAATTGATATAAAAATACTAAGTGTTTTTTCTTGCTATCCGGAATCTACGATTCTAAAGCGCAGATAATATAGTTTGTGGCATGCTATTACGCCGTACGGCAAGTGGCAAGGGGGGATTTGGCTTTCGGTAAAGCATTTGGTGGGTGTAAGAAGTAAAAGTAGGGGAACCCACGAGTGTCGTAAATTCGGATTTGATCGGAAGTGAGTTGCTGAAGTTGTGCAATACGTGGTGCGAGAGATTGTCGGATGGCCGAATCAATTTGAGCATCAATCTTCTTGATAGTACGTCCGATATCGGCTACGGGCTGTCTGAGCCGCTTCGCCTGCTTAAGCGATTCGACAAACTCTGTTCGAGCAGCGACGATGTCGCGAAGTTCCGATTCGACATTTTGAGAAAACGTGCCGGTGCCGAAATAACGGTCGACGTGCGAAGTCATCTCGCGCAGTTCACGATCGAACTCCTTCAGTTTGTGAGCTTCTTTGCGATGTTGAGCGAACAGGTATTGGGTGGCACTGGCAACAGTGAAGGCCGGCGGTTTGACTGACCAATACGCGTGGATGAATTCATCGGTAAATCGGTCATACTTGCCGCCGCCTGTCCCATGCACGAACAAGTCCGATAACGCAATTCGCAAAAAGGCCGTAATCAACGGTCCACGTGGCGCAATGAGTTGTTTATTGCCGATATGTTTGGTGTAATTCGCAATATCAGAAAGAGGCAGTTCACACAACGAACCGTGACGGGTGGATAGCCGTAGCGATTCGCCAGCCGGTTCCACAAACAACGGCGCGCGTTCGCCACTTTCAAGGTCAATCACCCAAAATGGAAGTTCAACTGCGCCGTCATATCGGCGTAAATCGGGAAATGGGTTTGCATGATTTCGAATCTTTCGGCTCATCCGATAAGCCTGTAACGTTTTATTATAGACCCTGGAGAAGTGCCGGGCATCGGCGAGGATCGCTGCGAAAAATTTCTGACTCTCCGGAAGGTCAAGAATGGTCGACAGTGGTACTTCAAGGCACGCACTTCCTATGCCGAGAGAGCGGCGCATTATTGCGTTGGCTTCGACAATCGGGAGCCCCGCAAGCCGCGCATATTGATCCATCACATTTGCAATGCAGTCACTTTCAGCTTTCCGTCCAAGGTTCCGCAGCGACTTGGCCGCGTGTGCTCGAAGCTGGTAAAGTTCCATTTCGGTTTTGAGTTGTTGTGAGAGAAAGAGGCCGGGGCCAGTAACTAGCGAAAGATGTTCCAAACGTAGCCTGTTATCGATGTCGACCGGTAGAAGTATTTCGCCAGCATCGCCTGAGTCAGTATCAATTGTCACCGCGAGGGCGATTGCACCGCTGCTTTGGGCAGAACAAGCGGTGGCATCGTACTTGTGTACGATGCCAGGATGAAAGATGGTTGGTTGGTGGCCTGTCATCACGATGGATGTTAAGTTTGACAAAGTGTCAGTATTGGGGCTGGTCGCGCGAGACGAAATTTGTATCCCGGCATCATACGCACGGTTGTCCAAGGCAGAGGTAAATTGTCGCGCGGCTTTGACAACGCGCGTCCGTAATTGCTGCTTCTCGTCGAGTGACAGGATCGCCGATGTGGTTTTCGCATTTGCACGATTCGCTTGTAACAGCTCGGGCCACTTGCTGAATTCTGGCTGAAAAACCGTTTCGTGATCGCCATTGTACTCGTTCATAAATGTTATCCCTCAAGTGATTCAAATAGGTTCTTCGCAGCATCGTGCATTAAGGTTTTGAGCAGCAACGCAGGTAAGTGCATTCCGTTGAGTTGTGGGGCGGACAGGGAGTTATATTGCTCCGGGTTCAGCATCGCCAAGTCAGGGTCAGCGATGGGGGACTGGCCCACGTACCTGGTTTCCAGCAGAGTGCGCAGCGCCCAGTAGCGTGATGCGTAAAGAGCAAATGCTTCGTCTGGGGTGTGCGCTGGCCCGGCATCAGGTTTCCCGTCAACCGATTCATGTAGATGTTTGTTGCTGGTAACAATATCAGAGCCGAACAGAATTCGTCCGTGCCAGCGTCTGAAAAATCCAACCAACTCAGCACGAGGGTGCTTGCTTAGTTCTCGGACCATCCATTTTGTGGCGCTCGTGTCGAGGTACAAGTTCGGGTGCCGGTCAAGTAGATCAGATAGAAAATTCAAGTCTTCCGGCGAGCCCCCCATGTGCGCTGCGATGAATGGAACGTCGAAACGTTCCAAAACTGTTTCGAGCGGTTCGTATTGCTCGCGTTTCGTGCCGTAGCGATTGGAATCGGAGTATTTCGTTGCAAACCAGGTATCAGGGTCGCCAATGTGAACCATAATGGCCATGCCTAGCCCGGCAGCAGTGGCCATCGACTCAAGGATGTGCGGTGAATCAAGACTCATCGCGCCGGGTAGTCCCGCTTTTTTCTCAATAACATAACGGCGCGGGGCCGACCAGAATTTGGCAACCCGAACTCCTTCCTTGTATAAACGTTCAATTTGCCGGGCGTATTGTTCGCCTAACTGGTTTGCAGACGTTAGCCGTCCGTAGTCTGGAATGGCGATGAACTGCACGGCGTCTCCCAACACCGACTGCACAGCATCCATCTTGTCCAGTGGTGTCATCGAGTATGTTAGACCAATGCCGTAGAGGTTTGCTGCACGCTGATACACGCGGGCCGCTTCATCGCCGGATAGATGGGTATGGACGTCGACAATTGGAAAATCAAATCGTTCTAAGTTTACGGCTTCTCTTGCATAGTCAAGTCCCAAGAGATTCGCAGAATGTAGTTTTGTATTTGTCATCAAGAATTTACCTCATGCACACTCTTGGCTGGCATCAAATGATTTAGCCGAGTGCGGTTTTTCAAATGTCCAACCGTCTTCCAAACGAAGGCCCGCTGTATCGACGCTTCGTTGTAGGACGTCTTGGTAGTGGCGAAGACGTCGGAAGGGATCGTCGAGCGACCTTCCGAAGGAACGTTTCTCGTCAAGATAGATGCACGGAACCGGGACTTCGCGGATTCGCAACTGGTGGAGGGCCGCCTGAACCCAAAGCTCCAGCGGCATTGCGTAGGGTCCCCGTTGATCTCGCCCTTGATGTTTGACATTGTGACCCTCCTTTAACTAAAAAATTTGACGCCTTCAGATCCAGCGACGGACGCGATGGCAGTATTCGGTGTACTCGTCTCCAAAAGTAGCGTGCAGCATGTGTTGCTCACTACAAATGAAGACGCGGTCGATTAACAATATAAAGACTGGTATGACCAACAAAGGTGTGAGTGACCCAAACAAAATCGCCACCCCCAGGAGCAACAGCGCCATTCCCAAATAGATTGGATTACGGCTGATGCGGAACGGTCCGGTAGAAATGAGCACCGAGGACTCCTGAAATGGTTTAATCGTTGTTTTCGCTCGCACGACACATCGAACGGCCCCTCCAAAAATCAGCAGACCAGCAATACCAAACGCCAAGCCGTAAAGATTAATGGGCGTTGGAAAGACCACGTACACCGGCAAGCTGAAATGAAGAACAGCCATCAGTAGGGTAGCAATCAGGAACCAGGCAGGTGGCAAGAAGCGTCGCACGATGTTGTCTCCGTCCTTAGTTGCTTGCTTGATCACGTAAAGTAAGAAAACTGAGATGATGTCCGCAGTGCCAAAGTTGAAACCTCGTACAGGCCTTTGCTCCCACCCGGCACTTCTGTTTCGCAAGTGCATCGGTGAGACGTTGCACGCCGACGGTGTCATCGTTTTCGATGGCTTGCTTCGGACGGGCGAAAGGCAGCGTCGGTAGACGTATTCCCAGACGATTGGCAATGCTTCCAAATCTCATGACCAAAACAGGGAAACCAATTTTCTCGAGGAACCGTCCAATCAGGGTATTGCCAAAACGCTGTGAGAATTCCATTAGAACTGCCAAATGGTTGCAATTCTGTCCCAATGACCAATTGCCCCTCCGCGTGTAACCCTCTTTTTGCAATAAGTGGAGGCGTTCCAGCACCTCATCCAGGCTGTTGAATTTCGGCGTTTGTGTTGCCATGAATTTTCTCCTAATAAACAAGGATTGCTTCGACTATCAATTCAGCGTTGGGAACCAACGTGATGCGACGATATTTCTCATGTTGCCTTTCGAATATTAACTCGGCTTATTCCACTCCCACTCTGAAAAGGCCTCATCAA
>JAJFIP010000396.1 GCA_021774875.1 Emcibacter sp. | reverse complement strand
TGACGCGAGTTTTGCTTTCCACTAAAAACGGCGGCGGAGAGGTGGCTGAGTGGTCGAAAGCGCTCCCCTGCTAAGGGAGTATACCTTCACGGGTATCGAGGGTTCGAATCCCTTCCTCTCTACCATTATTTCATGTCCGGTTGCGGAGCCTTCAATCATTAAGTCATTTCTGCCAGATATTTTCTTGTCAGACGTTTACCGTCTTCAACGGCGGGCTGGTCATAGGCGTTGACGTCAAATAAATGGGCCGTTAATGCGGTCTCCACCATGAAATGCATCATCAGTTCCGCCAGAGAAGATGCAGTGATACTGTCATAGGAAATATGGCGTACCGGGCGTCCTGATGCTATTAATACATCCAATGTTGCCAAAGCTTCGGCCTGAACCAGATCGCCTATGGTTCGATTATTTAAATAACTAAATCCATCATCGGCTTGATCTGGAACCTTGATGAATTGTCCTGATCCCTTGGTGTTTTCAGTGATAATGGTAATAAATTTATCTTCCGGGCCGTCCAGTAATAATTGTAACTGGCTATGCTGATCGAGCGGGCCAACAGCGCACACCGGAGTCAGGCCCTTGCCATCTTTACCGATACTTTCTGCCCATAATTGCTGGTGCCATTTGGTAAATTCTATCAGTCGGGAGTCGTAGGGCATCATGAATGTTGTCCCAACGTCCTTTGTCTGGCTCAGGATATAGGAAAAACAGGATCCAACGACAACTGGGTTTTGATTCAAGTTATCAGAGTTGAACAGATTGCTGAGATAGCCAGCCGCAGAACTTCGAATTTCCCTGACATCCATCCCGACCAGCATGGCTGGCAATAGACCGACGATGGAAAATGCCGAGAATCTGCCACCCAGATGCAGGGGGTGATCAAGGATGGAAATATCCAGCTTTGCGGCAAGCTTCCGCAGGGGATTACCGTCTGGCTGGGCGATGATGGTGAAGTGATCCCGGACTGCCCCGGCTTCGACCCTATTTCTTATGGCATCCAGACAGATAAAAAACTGGGCCAGGGTTTCGGCTGTGCCCCCTGACTTTGATATGACCAGAAAATGGGTCTTATCAAGGTTCAGTCCGTTCAGCAGCCGATCCATAATATGGTGGCTGAGATTGTCGGGAAAATGTAATCTGGGATGGCTGGTATTTAATATCGGGCTTTTGTCAATAAAGGAAACCAGAGCCTGCGCCCCAAGGCTGGAGCCACCTGTACCGAGAATAACCACATCAGTAAACTGGCTTTTTATTTTGGCACAGGTTTCCTCAGCCTGCATCAGATCTTGTTTTTCGTTGGCTATGGCAAGAAAGGCAAGATCGTTCATGGATTGTTTTGACTTTAACAAAGTCAGGCCCTCACAGGCTTTTTCCAGCGCAGGGGATAACCCCGTGAGTTGTGCGGGTTTGGTGCAGTCAAATGCTTCGCCAGCCACGAAGAAATTATGTTCAGCTGTCATGTTTTGTGTATTTTCCAAAATGTTAAAAATCGAGAAGAAAAATTTGTTGACGAGCTGATAATATAGGGGAAAAACTTTTAGTCTTCAAACCCCAAAATCAATATTTTCGGCTGTAATTTCTATCCCGTTCCGTTTCAGACCCTTCAGCCATGCTCGCGCTTCGGCTATATCATGGGGGGCAGACTGGACGCCGGAGGGCAGTCGGGATGCCATAAGGGCATTTGCGGCCTCGGCCACGGTGAGGGAGACACAATTCGCCATGGCAGAACGCCAACCGGACCCTGTAGTGTCAAGGGAGAGCGAGGCCTGCCATATCTCGCCATCCAGTGACGTGGCGGACAGGGCCACATGGAGCACGACCCGGTCTTGCTCTGCGTCCTGATACTGATGATCCTGCCAAAGCTGGTCTGACAGTATTTTCAGTTCTGCGGGATCTGCATTTTCAAGGGTTGTGAAGATGTCTTGCCAAGCCTGCTTCCAACCGGACAGCCGCAAGGTTCCCCGGATGAAGGTCCGCAGGTTATTTTCCTCACCGAGACCATATTCTTTAATATAGGGCAGGCTGTTGCGGTTGGCATAGGCCTCAAATATCTCGCCATTCAATGAAAGTTCAGTAATTTCGTGCCACGCCTTATGTACAGTATGCTCGGTGCCATTCTTGATCATTGTTGCCGGATTTGTCAGCGCGGTCAGTACGCCCAGCGGCGTCCAGCTGAATTTATAGGTGAAGGGGGTATTCGCAACCGGAAAACCGCCGCAATAGGAAATAAAGTCGATGGCATAGCCTTTACCGAGAACACCGGCCTTGTGGGCGGCATCAATTAGCATATGGGTCAGCAGATGGTCTATACCGGGATCGAGGCCGACCTCATTGACAAGTGAAAGACCTTTTGCCATCGCCGTGTCATTGAGTGATAGCATATCATCCGTCAGATAACTGGAGGTTACCATATGGCAATTTGACGATAGGGCGATTTTAGCCATTTGCACATGAAAGGCGGCGGGCAGCATAGAGACAATGACATCACCAGGATTTAGGCTTGAACAGAATCCTATGCGTGAGGCTTGATTATCAAGGTTTAACTGACGGGTGGTTAAGGTTGCTCCCGTGGCAATATGCTTTTGCAGTGCCTTTGCCCGCTCTAGAGTCATATCCCAGACCGTGATCTGTCCCCATTTTGATGCAAGGGCGACAATGCCCGGCCCTGAAGCCAGTCCTGAGCCGATCCAATGTATAGCTGGCCCGGAGTGGGAAGGCGGTGACGGCATATGAATTCCTTTATTATTCGGCGGCGTGAATTGCAGGTAATTCTTGCCGATCATATTCCATCAGGGCAACGGCTTTGTCAAAGCTATCCTGTGCGGCAGTCCAAACGGGGTCATGCTGCCTATCCTTTAAAGTCATAAGATAAGGCAGCAATAGTTCGGCAAATTCCTCACTGGCTTCACGGGGCAGTAGTGATGGCAGATTATCAATGGCGATAATATCGATAGTTTTCTGGCTGTCTGCGCCACTCACTTTTTGGTAAGGCTTATCCCAGCTGGTTGTGTCATGATACAGCGGGATAGGATTAAAGCTGCTGAAGGGATCGCAGGAAACATCTGCGACAACGGACAAGCGGGTGTTGTTCATCAGATCCTGCCGGCGCAGAAAAGCCGGAACCTTGTTCTTGATATAGGCACAGTTGATCAGGATGTCATGATTCAGCAGGGCTGCCCGGTCTATATGTCGGGTCTTGTCCCGCCCCCAGCAGGTAACCTTGGCCCCATGACTTTGCATAATTTCCACGGCACCTTTGCCGCTACGTCCCTGCGCCCCGATAATCAGAACTTTGGGTTTGTTACCCGAAAATCCGGTATTTTTTATGGTTTTGTTTAGCAGAGCAGCATTATTAAATGGCAACAGGCCGTTATCAAGATAACGCACATCACCGGCTTGCTTATTATTCCAGTGAATTAATGCCAGTGCTGCGCCCATATAGCCTGCCCAGTAACCAAAGGCGACTACTCTGTTATTGTCTTTAGCCATATATTCAATATCAAGCAAATTGCCATCTCCAGCTCTGAAACGGGACAAGAGATCATACCAGCCATTTTGTTTTTTATAGGCATGGGCAAAATAGATATGAGTGTTTTTCAGACGAGCTGGTTTGTGGGGTAGCTCCTTTAACCCCAGAATGATAGTATTCTCGGGGGCGTCACGCCATGATCCACTATCCACTATATGACAGCCCACTGCCGCAAATGCGCTGTTCCGAATTATACGTTTACCGGACCGTTCGACAACTACCTCATAGCCTTCATTAATCAGGTCAGCGGCACCACCAGGCAATAGGGGTGTACGACGTTCCGTGGCGCGATATTCATTGCGTAGCCAGATAGTGTTTTTTGCTAAATTGGGATTTTTCATCATGCCACTCCAGATACTATTGTGCTTCATACATACTCAATTGTAACTTTCAGGGCTGCCGGTTAGAAGTATGCAGCCTGGGTAAACTTCCGGCTAATTGATAAGATTTCACGGTTTTTTTTAGACATTTTACCGGAGAAAATATCAGCGAAAGGGCTGAAAAAGGAAGGTGAGTGACTGTTATGGAGTCTGTATTCTAGGCCAAGTTTCTTTAGATATATGATTTTGCATTACTTTTTCTAATTACTACTTCTAAGTGAACATACAAAAAATAATTTATTTTATATCTTTAAGGAGTTGATTTTTAAAAATGCTGCCAATTCATTTTCTCCATGCTAAGCCATTTGGCCTATGGGTAATTTATTATTTCTAATCATTTGTTTTTAATGGCCTATTACCAGTTTTATTTAACCTTTCAATAACATTCTCATGTTAAGATGTTGTTAAGTAAGGCTGCATTTTAGTTACGGATATTAAATAAAATAACACTGTGCAGCAAGTCGATTGCAGGGATTAAACGAAGTAAAAACAAAGGCTTGATTAGGCCGGGAAAATATCAAATAGTATTGAGTTATGCCAGCTATTTAAGAGCGAGATAACTTTACTAATAGGACAGAATTTTAGCATGTTGTTTTGGGGGTATGTTGGAATAGAAATTACGCAGTATATTATTTTAAAAGCAGGGACTTGGTCATTTAAATATAGTAATCATAGATTTAGGCATGAAATATCTTAATAAGTTAAAAATTGCAGTGAAACTACCAGCATTCATCGTATCATTCCTGATGATTGCCTGCTGTGCCGTTGGTATCTCAGCATATATGAATGCAAAAAATGAGGTACTAGCCGGGGTTGAGAGTAAACTCACTGCCATTCTTGTCGCACGGAAGTCAGAGCTTAGTGGTTATATGACCTCCATCGAAGAGGATTTGCTTATCACAGCGGGCAGTCCCGCCACTCTTGCTGCTTTAAATGCCTTTGATAAAGGCTGGGACAAGATTGGCAGTAATCCAACAGCGACGCTTCAACGTC
>JAJFIP010000395.1 GCA_021774875.1 Emcibacter sp. | reverse complement strand
CCCATGACGCAAATGAGCGGGTCCGCATCTGGCGGAACGCCGCTCCATGAAAACTTGACTATCGTCGGCTAAGATTGGCTGCGTTTCAGATAGGTCCTCGCGAACACACCTGACGGCCAGCCGTCCTGCGGCGCACTAACTAGCCCCCGGAATCGGCATGGTCAATAGAGTTTGCGGGGATTTTGAAGATTTTTTAAGGGTTTGCGCACACCGGCTTCGCGAGCTGGCGTTTAGCCCGTCCCTGCCCGGCGGATCGCATGAACAATGCGCCGTTTATTTGAGGAATGGCGGGGAAAATCGACCATTCAGCGCGAGAACGCGCTTAAACCGCATCGCTGGGCATAAAATCCAAGGCTCAAATGCAAACGGCGGCCCGAAGGCCGCCGTTTTAAGAATTTCAGCGTTTGTCGCTACTGCGTCGCATCAACGCTCGGCTCGGCGGCTTTGTCTTCCGCGCCCGGCTCAATACCCGCCTCAACACTTGGCTCGGCGGCCTCTTCAAACACCGCAGCCGCAGGTTCTTCAGCCGGCGGCAGCGCCGCCGCCGCGACTTTCTCTCGCTCGGCAATCAATTCCTCATCGCGGCGTTCAGCCTCGAGCTGACGGCGCGACATCGCCCCGCCAGTGCCGGCAGGGATGAGCCGGCCGACAATCACGTTCTCTTTCAGACCTTCAAGTGCATCTACCTTGCCGTTAACCGCAGCATCCGTCAGCACCCGCGTCGTCTCCTGGAACGAGGCCGCGGAGATGAACGAGCGGGTCTGCAACGAGGCTTTGGTGATGCCAAGCAGCACCGGTTGCGCTTTGGCCGGGGTCTTGCCCTGATTATCGAGCTTTTCATTCATCTCCTGGAATTCGAGCTTATCGACTTGCTCTTCTTTCAGGAACAGAGAATCGCCCGGATCAGTAACTTCGACTTTCTGCAACATCTGGCGGACAATCACTTCGATGTGCTTGTCGTTAATCGGCACGCCCTGTAGCCGGTAGACCTCCTGGATTTCGTCAATCAGGAAGTCGGCAAGTGCTTCGATGCCCATAATTTGTAAAATATCATGCGGCGCCGGATTGCCGTCCATCAGATATTCGCCCTTGGCGATGAAGTCGCCGTCCTGAACCGCGATGTGCTTGCCTTTGGGCACAAGGTAATCCGACGTCTCGAGACTCTCATCGGTTGGAATAATCTTGATACGGCGTTTATTTTTATAATCGCGGCCAAACTCAACCTTGCCGTCGACATTGGCGATGATTGCATGGTCTTTTGGCCGGCGCGCTTCAAACAGTTCCGCCACGCGCGGCAGACCGCCAGTGATGTCTCGGGTCTTGGCGCCCTCTGTCGGGATCCGCGCAACCGCATCGCCCGCCGCAACCTTCGAGCCGTCTTCAACCGACAACACCGCGCCGACCGGCAGGACATAACGCGCCTCGCCGCCGGACAATAAGGTTCCAATCTCACCGTCGTCATTGACGAGGATTATCGACGGTTTCATGTCGGCGGCGCGCGGGTTCGTGCGCCAATCGGTGACGATACGGCTGGCGATACCGGTCGCTTCGTCGGCGACAACCTGCATGGAATAGCCTTCCTGCAAGTCTTCGAATTTCGCCGTGCCGGTCAGTTCCGTAAGGATCGGGATTGTATAAGGGTCCCAGTCCGCAAGGCGTTGCCCGCGGGTTACTGGCCCGCCGTCTTTAACACGCAGTTTCGCGCCGTAAGAGACTTTGTAAGACGCATGCTCCTTACCATCCACGCCGATAATTTTGACCACCGTGTTGCGGCCCATGACAACTATGTCGCCAGCTGTGTTGACGACCGGCTCGCGTCCTTCAATCTTGACCGTGCCTTCGTGGCTCGCCTCGATGAACGAGGTATCGCCAACCTGGGCGGTGCCGCCAACGTGGAACGTCCGCATCGTCAGCTGCGTACCTGGCTCACCAATCGATTGCGCCGCAATGACGCCAACCGCCTCGCCTATATTGACATGTGTACCGCGCGCAAGGTCGCGGCCATAACACATGCCGCAAATGCCTGACTTGGCGTCGCAAGTCAGAACCGAACGCACACGCATCGTCTGAACGCCGGCGCCTTCAATTTCTTCCGCCTGCGCCTCATCGACTTCGTCGCCGACTTTGCCGACCAGCTCGCCGCTTTCCGGACGCCGGATATCTTCCAGCAACGTCCGCCCGAGAATAACCTGGCTAAGCGGCACAATAATCTCACCGCCGCGCACAACCGCTTCAACGGTGATGCCATTCTCCGTACCGCAATCAACCTCGCGAACGATACAATCTTGCGCAACGTCTACCAGACGCCGGGTCAGATAGCCGGAGTTTGCGGTCTTAAGCGCGGTGTCGGCCAGGCCTTTGCGCGCCCCGTGGGTGGAGTTGAAGTATTCAAGAACCGTCAGCCCCTCTTTAAAGTTCGAGGTGATCGGGGTTTCAATAATTTCCCCGGACGGCTTGGCCATCAGTCCGCGCATGGCGCCAAGCTGGCGCATTTGCGTTGGCGAGCCGCGCGCACCGGAATGGGACATCATGTAAATCGAATTCGGTTCAAGCTGGCGCTTGGTCTCCGGATCGAACTTGGTTTCAGAAATCTCACCCATCATCTCATCGGCGATTTTGTCGGTGCATTTCGCCCAGGCGTCGATAACCTTGTTGTATTTCTCGCCGCGGGTGATCAGACCCTCGGCATATTGCTGCTCGAACTCGCCAACCAGACTGCGGGTATCTTCCACCATTCTGCGTTTGGCCTGCGGGATCACCACATCGTCCTTGCCGAATGAAATACCCGCCTTGCAGGCTTCCTTAAAGCCGAGGCCCATCACATGGTCGGCGAAGATTACGGTCTTCTTCTGACCGCAATGGCGATAAACGATGTCGATCAGCCCTTGAATGGTTTTCTTGGTGAGAAGCTGATTGACTACTGAGAACGGCACATTGGAATCGCGTGGCAGAACCTGCGCAACCATCATCCGTCCCGGTGTGGTTTCAACCAGCTGGCGAAGCGGATCGCCGTTCTCGTCAACCGTGTCCCAGCGCGCCTTGATTTTTGAGTGCAGCGTCACGGCGCCGGCTTCGAGCGCATGCTCGATTTCCGCCATTGTGCCGAGGATTTTGCCCTCGCCCGGCTCGCCTTCTTTTTCCATGGTGATGTAGTAAAGCCCAAGG
>JAJFIP010000394.1 GCA_021774875.1 Emcibacter sp. | reverse complement strand
CTCGGGATAGACGCGGATGACTTGAGCGCGATCACCGACCTAATCCGCCAAGGGAGGCGCGATGACTGATCCCGGCGCGATGTCATGGCCAGAAGCTTTCGCGCTTGCGGTCTTATGCGTTTGCTTCTTCGGTTTCTCGGCCGCAATACTATGGAGGCTGTTGAGCGATGACTGAGCGAGACGAGTACGCCGAGCGGGCGGCGAGAGCGGTTTACCAGAAGTACGGCGGCGCACTCATCTGGGACAGTCGCGTGTTGGAGATGGCGAAGATCATCGCCGAAGACTACGCGCCGTTGCGCGCCGAACTCGCCCGCGTGACCGGGGAGCGGGATCGGCTAGCCGAGCGTGCGGAACGAGGCGAACGGGCGCTGTCGTTCATCGAAGTCCAAGGCTACCGACGCTGTGACATTCCCGCCTGCAACTGCGGTTCGTGGCACGGCGGGCACCTATCCGCGAGGTTCGACGAAATCGAAGTGCTACTCGAAGACGCGATGGAGACCAACGGCAAGACCTTGCTAGCGTGCGTGCGAGAGATCATCGAGGAGCGGGATCGGTTGCGGGCGGCGCTGGATTACTACGCCGAAGAAGGTCGTTGGTTCCCGATGACTGAGAACGGCAAACTGATCGATTATCGGTGGGACGGACGCGACTTACACGAACCGTGGAAGGTCGCAAGGGAAGCCAACAACCAATAACCGGGAGGACGATCATGGCAGGACAACGACTAGAGCGCGAACTAGAGGCGCTGAACAAGTGGAAGGCTGAGAACGAACAGTGGAAGGCCGAACAAGAGCAGCGCACGGCCCTGCTGGAGCAGATGGTGACGGACGTGCTGCGTAGGAAACCCGACGCGATGGTGGACACGGCGACATTCGACCAGACGTGGCACGATTCACTCCAAGATGCGCTCGACCTTCTTCCCGACCCGACACCCTCCAAGGGCGTCAACGCGCAGACGCGAGTCGCCTACGTCCAGGCGCGACGAGTCGCGGACGACACGACGCGGGAGCTTTTGCCGATCACGATGCACGACGGCGAACTGTACATCGAACACCGTCAGCGCGTCTCCCCGAGCGTCGGATTCTATGGCGGCCGAAACGCGACGATCTACCTAGTCGATCGCGAGACGGGCGAAGTCTTCGGAAAGAACCACAACGACGGGAACGAATTCCCGTGGGATACGAAGATTCAGCATCTCGAATTCGGCGACCTCGTGCCGATCAACGAAGGCGACCTCGAATGGTCGGCCGATCTTCCCGAGATTTCCGAAGGATCGGGGAACGTGGCGTGGTGGGCGATGAGAGTCCCCGGCAGACCGGGCGTCGTCGATGTCGGTACGGTATCGGTCACGGACGAGGGGCGGTATTTCTCCATTCGTGGCGAGTCAGCCGCGTCGAGTTTCGGGTCATGGTTTGACCTCGACAAGCCGCGCGTTGGCCTGTTCGAGTTGTTCGAGCTCGCGCCGGTTTCGATCGATTGGCCAGTGTCGTGAGCGGGGCCGAGACGGATAGTCTGGACGCGGCGGAACGGGCGGCGGATTGGTTCCGCGTGCTCTTGGACAACGAGAACGTCAATGGTCGTTGGCCGTTGCTTTCGGATCGTTTCCGCCACGAACAAGACGCGGATGGCGTGACGGGTAGGATTGCTGACTTGATAGCGCACGCAAGCCGCATTGAGCGCGAGCGCTTTGTCGATATCGTCGTCAAGTTGATCCAGCAAGGGAGGAGCGATGGCTAGGCGTCAGCGGATGCGTTCATTGTGCGGGTTGCGACGATGGCGAGATGCCGCGATGAAAGAGTCAAATGGAGGACGTCGTCGAGAGATGATCATTGACCGTCCCGAGGTCTCCTACGCGTCGTTCGATCACGGATGGACGTGTGTTTCGAAGGTACGACTCCGAGACGGCTTCGAGATCATGAGTCGGGCGATGTTCAGCATCGACGCGGACAGGGACGCTGTCGCGAATCTCTATCGTGAACTGTCGAGACGGCTGAGACGCCAAGGGAGGCGCGATGACTGAGCAGAACTGCGGACACTGCGGTCGGCCCGGAGTCGACCAATGTAACGAATGCACCGCACGAGGCCGATGCTCCTGCATCACAGCGCGAAACTCGGCGTTTTATCAGCATCTCGACGAGTGTCCTTGGCGCGGTGTGCCGTGTCATGTCGGAGGGGCGGTGTTGGAGCCGAAGGCTGACCGAGACGAGATCGAACACGAAGACACAGATTTTCCGACATGCCCGCATTGTGGTTTCGAGGATCGAGACTGGTGGGATGGACTCGACGACAACATGAACGACGGGGATAAGTGGGAATCCGAGTGCATCTCGTGCGGGAAGTCCTACGCGGTTACGATGTGCATCACGACGACGTTCGACACAGAGTCGATCCAATGAATTACCGAGACGAGTACGCCGAGCGGGCGGCGCGGAATGTTGTGCGGGCGTGTTCCGGGCAATCGGTGTCGATAACGACCCGCATTATCGCCGAAGCCTACGCGCCGAAGATCGACAAGATGGCGGCCAAAATCGAGACGGTCGAGGGGATGCTGCAACGAAGCGACAACCGATTGAACAACGAGCTGATCAGGATGGCGGAAGACCGTAGGCGATTTGAAGCCGAGATCGCGCGGCTGACCGAGGAGCGGGATCGGCTGCGGGATGAAATCAAGGACCTTCTCTTCTGGAAGGCAATGAGCGAAGAATGACAGCGGCAAGCAACCCAACACTCGAGAAGGCTCGCGCGATCCGACTACTCATCGGTCGGGCCTTCTCGGGCGAATACACCGAGCCGCGACTCGTGGCGGTCCGCAAGGGCCTCAGCTACGTCTGCGTGCGGCATGACGCAAAGCGGTGGGAGTGCGGAGCGTGTATCCGCGACATGCTCGAAGAGATCCCGCGCAAGGGCGACTACCGCGACCCGATCGCGCTCGTTGGGCCAGATGGGCCGTGTCGGCGCTGTGGCGCGAATATCGTCGAGTGGAACGGGATCGCGCCGGAGGGAGTGTTTGAGCCCAAGAAACCGCGCAGTCGGTGCGTGAATGCGCCAAAGGACGGCAATCGACAGGCCGAGAAGCGCGCGGACACGGTCAGGGAAAGGCTGCGGGAACTGGCGCGAATCCAGGCGGGCAAGTCACAAGAACGAAAGCGATACGTGGCCTCTAGTTGGGGCTATCGAGGCGAAATTGACGATTGGTGCGGGGATTTGACGGAGGGGTGACATGAGCCTGGACATTGACATCTATTACGACGTGGTCGGGCGCGACGATATCAAGCATTGCGTCCACGACCAGAACATCACGCACAACCTCACCGATATGGCCGAGGAAGCGGGCATCTACGGCGTTGTGTGGCGTCCCGAAGAGAATGGCATCGAGCACGCTCGCGACCTCGTCGGGCCGCTGTCCTAGGCTATCAAGGCGATGACTGAAGATCCTGAGCGGTTTCGCAAGTTCGACGCATCGAATGGGTGGGGCACGTTGGATCAGTTCCTTCCGTGGCTGAAACGGCTGCGGAATGCGTGCGACGAAAACGAGAACGCGAAAATTAAGGTGAGCCGATGAAAAGAACCCGAACGATCGAGGAATTCTACCGCGAGAGTTGCCGCCTTGGCGTCCAGATGTCCGGGTCGATCGAGTCTTCGATGGAGGCGGCGGGAATGACACGCAAGGACTTGGCGGCGGCGGCAAGGCTGATGCCTGCGGAAGTCGAACAGATCCTCGACGGAGAACAGGAGATGACCGTCTACATGTTCGCCCGGCTCGGCCTGGCGTGCGGCGTGCGATGGTCGTTCGTCGGGACGAAGCACGACGACATAGGCAAGGTCGTCGTGCGGTGGGGCGTTACAGAGGCAATGGAGGGCGGAAGATGACCAGGCCAGACATGACCGAGAACGGGTGGAGACTGCGGCGCGTCAAGGTCGAGCCAGTGGAGGGGTAGAGGATGAAAGTCAGCGTAAAGAAGCGAACACACATCTCAACGACAGTTATTGTCCAGGCGTTGCGGGATGCGGGGTATCCGATACCTCATTACGCCAAGATGACGTCCATAAACCCCACAGGTTCAGCAGCATTCGAGTGGGTAAGCGTCGAGGAAATGCCTAGCAAGAAGCGATAGCACGAACAAACCAACCCGCGGCGGTTGGAGAGCGCCCCCAAGGCGAAGGACGCACGGCGTCAGAACTGAGCGATCCATCGCCGAGGGGGCGCATTTTTGCCTAGACTAACCGGGGCCGGGTCTGATAATCTAGGGGTTCTGACGCCGTGCCAAACTCGGGAGACGTTTGGACATGCCTACGGCGTCGGAACACCTGCGAGCACTTCCCACAGAAGCCGAATTCCGCGAATTCCTCGCCGCATACCTGTCGCCGAACGCGCTACTGGTCGCAACTGAGGCGATCGACACACCGACGCGGTTGATGAAGCCGAGCGAGTTCCCTGGCTCCGACTACAAAGGCGGGCTCAATAATTACGGCTGGGCCGAATGCGCGGTCAATCGATGCCTCTTCCTGAGTAACGATGTCGACAGGATCGGAGTCGGCGGGCAACTTGATTGGTTTCGGGCCGAGGGATGGCTCGAAGCCTACGAAGCCGACAGCAAGGGCAAGCACCGCGACGCCGGGCACCGCTACCTCGAAGGCTTCGTCGATCTGTACTTCCTAGCGAAGCGACGCGAGAACGGGCCTGGCGGATACGGCGAGGCAGACATCGCCAAGCGCTGCGCCGCCCTCATCATCCGCGACGGCGCGGGGCACTCCATTTACGACCTAGAGCGCTACCAGAAGACCGACTTCGGCGGTATCCGGTACATCGCCCGAAGCCTCGCCAACGTCGCCATTGCGGGATGGTTCCTGTGGGATGTTATGGGTGACAAGGCCGGGGCCGAGAAGTGTCGGAAGGCGCTCGAAAAGGCGCTCCCGTGGTTCCTCGGCCGCAAGTTCAAGCGCCCGGAGACGGACACGGGCGAGGATGCGCGGCAGTACTCCCGAGGCGGATGGTTCACGGACGCGGACGGCTTCACGACTTGTAGCGATCATATCGACGAGGCCGGAACGTCGTGGGCCGAAGCGGGTTCGTTGATTTACATTTTTTGGCAGACATACAAAATCTTGCCATTGGCGCTGAAGTCGGTATCGGATCGACATGGCACACCGAACGATCTCGTCTATCGCCAAATGG
>JAJFIP010000393.1 GCA_021774875.1 Emcibacter sp. | reverse complement strand
ACGGCGGCACAGGCACCGGAGCCACAGGCTTCGGTAATGCCCGCACCCCTTTCCCATACCCGCTGGCGCAAATTGCCATTGCTTCTGTCTTCCACGATGCTCACATTGACCCTTTCGGGAAACAGCGGGTGGTTTTCAATCTGTGGTCCCAGTTCCCATAGCGGAATTTCTTGCACGTTATCGACAAAAAATACCACATGGGGATTGCCCATATTGACCGCGACCGGATCCGACAAAGGGCCAATAGACAGATCCAGATGATCCGTATCCATTTCCTGTGACAGGGGGATTTGTTGCCAGTCCCTTATGGGCGTCCCCATATCCACTCTGATCAGTTCACCATCCCGCGCTGTCATTAATATGCCGGCCTCGGTTTCAATGGTGGCGGTGTCACAATTCTGCTCCGCCATAATAATATCACCAACACAACGGGTAGCATTACCGCAGGCCCCCACTTCACTGCCATCCGAATTCTGGATGCGCATGGAAACATCTGCCTTTGTGCCTGGCTGCAACGTGATAATCTGATCACAGCCAATGCCCCGATTACGGCTGGCTATATGACGAGCCTGACGGGCGGTTAAATCAAGCTGATTTACCCTGCCATCAAATATCACAAAATCATTGCCAAGCCCGTGCATCTTGCGAAAGGAACGCATATGGGCATTATTATTATCTGTCATACTGCCTTATATGGGCTGACAGGCAAAAATGTCCACAAAATTCTAACCAAATATTATCGGAACCAAAGTGTAGGAAAGACCCGTTACAGCAACAACGCCGACCAGATTAAGCCGGAATCCTGCTGCCGCCATCTCCGGGATCGTAACCTCGCCCGTGGAATAGATCACCGCATTGGGCGCGGTGGCTACGGGCAGCATGAAAGCGCAACTAGCCGCGAGTGCCACCGGGGCAAAGAGCATCATCGGGTCAATGCCGGTCGTTGCCGCCAAGGCTCCCATCACCGGCAGCAAGGTGGCCACTGTCGCAGTATTACTGGTCATTTCGGTCATAAAAATAACCATGGTTACCAGACTGAAAATAATCAGGATAAGCGGCATGGTGCCCAAAGCCGACAAGGCCGTGCCCAGCCACAATGCAAGGCCGGATGCCTTTACCGCCGCCGCCAGACTAAGCCCGCCACCAAATAGCAGTAATACACCCCAGGGGATGCGATTGGCACTGTCCCAATCCAGTAATGCCGTGCCCTTTTCTGTTCTGCAACCGGAAGGGATGATAAATAATAAAGTCGCACCGCCAATGGCTATCATGGCATCATTTAGCCACAGCAGGATATTAAAATTCTGCTGAAGCGGAACCCGGAATACCCATGAGGCCGCGATGGCAAAAAATACTATTGCCACTCTTTTTTCCGGCACGGTCATCGGCCCCATACCCTCCAGTTCCCGGTGCAGTAGATCCTGTCCCACTGAAGTATCTGACAGATCAAAGGGATAGACCCATCTGGTCAACACAAACCACGCGATTGGTACCAGAGTGATCACGGTTGGAATGCCGAACATCATCCAGGTGAAAAAACTGATTTCCAAGCCGTAGGTCTGCTTCATAAAACTGACCACGAACAGGTTGGGCGGCGTGCCGATGGGCGTGCCAAGGCCGCCGATGCTGGCGGAATAGGCAATGCCCAGCACCAGACACAGAATAAATCTCTGATGCCGGGTCGTCCGGTCTTTAACTATTTCCCCAGCCAGTGACAGGGCGATAGGGATCATCATGATGGTGCTGGCGGTATTGCTGATCCACATGGACATAAGTGCGGTCGCCGCCATGAAGCCGCCAATGATGGCTGCCGGATTATTGCCAACCCGCACCAGAATATTAAGCGCCAACCGCCGATGCAGGTTCCACCGCGCCAGTGCCGTGGCTATGATAAAGCCGCCCAGCAGCAAAAAAATGGCAGGACGTGCAAAGGGTGCGGTACTTTCACCCATAGTCATAATACCAAGGGCCGGAAAGAGCAGCATCGGCAGCAGAGAGGTAATTGGGATAGGTAAAACTTCTGTTGACCACCAAGCCGCCAGTAGCAGGGCTATTCCCGCCGTCTTCCACGCCGAAGCGCTCATGCCTTCCGGGGCCGGCATGATCAATGGCGTTATGAAAAATAACAGCCCGACAATCAGACCAATGTGACGCGCCTTGCCCATTACAACTCTCCCTTTGGCAAAAGATATTAGGCAGCCAGCCCATAATGTCAATTTTCCATTTCATTTAAGCTAAAAATTCAATATAATGGAAATCAACAATATAATGCAAAGAGAAGCCATGACCCGAAATTCACCGCCAGATGTTGGCCGTAAAATCAAATTGCTGCGCACAGAAAAGAAATTGACTCTGGAGCAACTGGCCGCCATGTCCAGTGTCTCCAAATCCATGCTGTCGCAAATTGAGCGGGGCCGCACCAACCCCACCTTAGCCATCCTCTGGACCCTGACAAAGTCACTGGAAATAGATATATCCGATCTGCTGGACAGCGGACAGGATGTTGAGAGTGAGGCCCGGAAAATTGTACATATCAAGGCTCACCAGTCACCAGAAATACAAAGCGCTGACGGTAAATGTACCATGAAAATTCTCGGCCCCATTGATCTTGTGGCCAAAACCGAATGGTACGACATCGTCATGGAGGATGGTGGCCTGCTCGAATCGGACGGTCATGCCGAAGGGACAATTGAACATTTGACCTTGCTCGACGGACAATTATCCATTCGCACTGGTACAGAGGAAATCAATCTGGAAGCCGGAGATACTGCCCGCTATGATGCGGACATCCCCCATTATATTGAAAATAAGAGTATTAATGTGGCCCGCGCCCTGATGGTTGTTATATATCCAATATAATAAATTATTTATTTGATTGACCAATATATTAAACTATGTTCCAATATATTGGAATTTATGAAAGCCCCCGCCATGAGCCAAAAATATACCGCCCATATACAAGCGCAACTACAAGACCTGAAAGATCAGGGCCTGTATAAATCTGAGCGACCGATCTCCAGCCCTCAGCAAGCAGAAATTACTGTGACCGCCAGCGGTGATCAGCATTATATTAACTTTTGCGCCAATAATTATCTGGGCCTTTCCAATGATCAGACTTTGGTTGAGGCGGCGAAGGCGGCCCTCGATAAATATGGCTACGGCATGTCATCGGTGCGTTTCATTTGTGGCACTCAGGATATCCACAAACAGCTGGAAAGTCGGCTGGCAGCTTTTCTGGGTCAGCAGGATGTGATACTTTACCCCAGTTGCTTTGATGCCAATACAGGCCTGTTTGAAACCCTGCTCGGGCCGGAAGATGCCATCATTTCAGACGCCCTCAATCATGCCAGCATCATTGACGGCGTGCGTCTGTCCAAACCAAAGCGCTTTCGCTATGCCAATAATGATATGGCCGCGCTGGAAAAATGTCTGGTGGAAGCACAGGACTGCCGGTTCCGCCTGATTGCCACGGACGGCGTCTTTTCCATGGATGGTATTCTCGCCAATCTGCCCGCCATTTGTGATCTTGCCGATAAATATGACGCCCTTGTCATGGTTGATGACAGCCATGCGGTGGGTTTCATGGGCGAAACCGGGGCCGGAACTCCTGAACATTGGGGGGTGAGTGCGCGGGTTGATATTCTGACCGGAACCTTGGGCAAGGCATTGGGCGGGGCATCTGGTGGTTATACTGCTGCCTCAACAGAAATTGTCGATTGGCTGCGCAACCGCTCCCGGCCCTATCTGTTTTCAAATACTTTGGCCCCGGTGATTGCAGCCACCACCTGTAAAGTTCTGGATATGCTTGCGGAAAGTGGGAATTTGCGCCGCACACTACATGACAATAGCCAATATTTCAGGACGCGCATGACCGAAGCAGGCTTTAGCCTTGCCGGCGCGGATCATCCGATCATCCCCGTCATGCTTGGGGATGCAAAACTTGCGACAGATATGGCCGAACGATTACTTGCCGAAGGTATTTTTGTGGTTGGATTCTCCTTCCCCGTTGTACCAAAAGGCGAAGCCCGCATCCGCACCCAGATGTCAGCAGCCCATACCCGGGATCAGCTTGATGCCGCCATAGACGCCTTCGGACGCATAGGCCGCGAACTGGGAGTGATTGAATAATGAAAGCACTGGTCAAATCGAAGGACGAAGAGGGTATCTGGCTTGAGGATATTCCCACCCCAAAAATCGGCCCTAATGATGTCCTGATAAAAGTGAATAAATCCGCCATCTGCGGCACAGATATTCATATTTATAACTGGGATGACTGGGCGCGAAAAACCATCCCGATCACCGTCCCAAGCCCTATGGCTGTTGGTCATGAGTTTGCCGGTGAAATTGTTGAAATGGGGTCAGAGGTCAGAGGTCTTTCTCTGGACCAACGGGTTTCTGCCGAGGGCCATATAACCTGCGGCCATTGCCGAAACTGCCGGGCAGGAAAAAGACATCTCTGTCGCAATACCTCTGGTGTTGGCGTCAACAGGTCGGGCAGTTTTGCCGAATATGTGGCCATTCCAGCGGTTAATATCTGCCCGCTTCCCGCTGGCATCAGCGATGATTTAGGGGCCATCCTGGACCCACTTGGAAATGCAGCCCATACGGCGCTTGAATTTGATCTGGTGGGGGAAGATGTGCTGATCACCGGTGCCGGACCCATTGGTATTATGGCTGTTGCCATTGCCCGTCATGTGGGTGCTCGTAATATTGTGATCACCGATGTCAATGATTACCGGCTTGGTATTGCCAAGCAAATGGGCGCAACAAGGGCGGTCAATGTGACCCGCAAATCCTTGAAAGACGTGATGGATGAACTGCAAATGACAGAAGGATTTGACGTGGGGCTTGAAATGTCCGGCGTCTCAGCTGCCTTTGGCGATATGCTGGATACCCTAAATCACGGCGGCAAGATTGCCATGCTGGGGATTCTGCCGGACGGCACTGGCATTGACTGGACCGAGGTGATTTTCAAGGGGCTGGAAATTCATGGCATCTATGGCCGCAAGATGTTTGAAACATGGTACAAGATGATTGCCCTGCTGGAGGGGGGCCTGGACATTAGTCCCATTCTGACTCATTCTTTTCCCATTGACGATTTCCAGGCAGGCTTTGACATCATGAGATCTGGCCAGTCGGGAAAAGTTATTCTGGACTGGACGGTTTCCTGATTACGCCATATTTTCAGTAGAAAATATTACCGGAAATAACAAGGTAACTTCGGTTCCAACCCCGACTTCACTTTGAATAGAAATCTCGCCGCCGAGCAATTCCATGAAGGCCTTGACCAATGGCAGTCCAAGCCCGGTCCCCTGCTGAGAACGCACCATATGGGAATCAGCCTGTCCGAAAGTCTGCATGGCAACCACCAAATCTTCTTCAGACATGCCTATTCCGGTATCCGTGATGGTAATTTTCATGGCCCCGTCCTGCTGCTGACTTGCAGACAGGGTTATGGTTCCGCCTGGCGGGGTAAATTTTATGGCATTGCTCACTAAATTATAGAAAATTTGCCTGATCATACGCTCATCGGACTGCAGTGACGGCAGGTCATCTGAAATTTTATTGATGGTCTCTAATTCAGCTTTGGTAATGGCGTTTCGGGTCAGGCGTAATGACTGCTCGGCAATATCCTGTATATAAATTGTATCTATTGAAGTGGTGAAATTGCCAGCCTCTACCTTGGATAAATCGAGTATTTCATTGATAATTTCCAGAAGGTGATACCCACTTTGATTTATATCACTGGCATATTCGCCAACTTTTCCTTCATCGGTTTTATTTTGCATGATGCTGGAAATCAGATCGGAAAAACCGATAATGGCATTTAACGGCGTGCGAAGTTCATGGGACATTTTAGCCAAAAATTCTGACTTGGCCCTGTTGGCTTTTTCTGCCTCCAGCAACGCTCTTGCCAGTTTTTTCTCCGCCAGATTCTGTTCCCTAATATGTCTCAACCGAAAGCTGGTAAAGGTTATTACGGTCAGACACAGAAACAGACCAACCAGACGGATCGTCATTATTTCCCGAGACAGTGAATTTTGCTTGACCTTGGGTGTTGCCGATAACTGCCAGGAACCACCAGGCACATTAACCGATAAACTCATATTTTCACCGGCAAAAGAGTCCGTATTCCCGTAAAATACTTCGCCGTCATGGCCCTTGGCGTCCCTGCCGCGCATGGAAATATCATAGGCCTCATTTTGAATACCTGCAGAATTAAACAGTTCTTCTGCATCTATCAAAACTGAAACCAGCCCCCAAAAACTGCCTGCGGCCTTATGCTCGGAATCTTCTGCCAGAAAGACCGGTGCCCGGGCAATCAGAACATGCCACCCCTGTATGGAGGTAAGCGGCCCGGCCATGACCTGCTGTCCTGTGTCTTTGGCCAGAAAAGCCAATTCGCGCTGCGATTCCAGATCGCGGTAATCATGGCCCAGCGCAGCCTTGTTTTCCTCATAAGGATAAACATATTTGATCACCATATCGGGAGCGGCACCAAGGCTAATAATATGAGATTTCTTCCTGAATAAATTTTGCGTGAATATATTGAAATCTTCACTGGCAATTTCCGGGTTCACTGAAATATAGGCCACCAGCGCCCCCAGCTGAAAAAGAGCTTTATTCAATTCCCTTTCCAGATTTGACCGGATCACTGTCAGGGTCTGAAGACTGCCAAGTCTTGCCTGACGTTCTAGATTACTCCTGCTGTGACCTTCCAGAAAGATCGTAAAACCAATAATGACCACAATCATAGTTGAACTCATAGCCAGAAACAGCCCGGTTTTCTGCATATAGCGCGTGGCAGTATATTTGATAAGTCTTTTTATTTTTCTTGTTGGCATGGCAGATCAATGGCAGGAAATTGTTATATTACGGTTTTCCAGATACTTCTGGTGATAGTCTTCTGCGGGCCAGAATTGATCGGCTCTGGTAATCTCGGTCACGATCCGGTCAGGCCATAGTTCAGACCCATCACATAATGCGCGGGACTTTTCCGCCGTTCGTTTCTGTTGCTCTGAATGATAAAATATTGCGGAGCGATATTGACTGCCGCTGTCCGGTCCCTGTCGGTTCAGAGTCGTCGGATTATGGCATTGCCAGAAAAGCTCAAGCAATTGTTCAAATGAGATAATTTCAGGATCAAACGACACTTCAACAGCTTCGGCATGATTGGTCTGCCCGGAACACACGTCTTCATAGGATGGGTTCTCTGTGTGTCCCCCGATATAACCAACAATGGTTGTCTGCACTCCATCAACCTTGTCGTAATCCAACTGAACACCCCAGAAACACCCTGCTGCGAAGGTTGCTTTTTCCATGTTCTTTATCTCCATTTGCTCTATAAATATCCTATTCAACTGAAAAGAGCAATTTATTCTAATTTGATTATGTAATCTTTTTTATGGGGCAGGATCAGGATTTTCCAGATGAATTTTATTCACCATTTTTTCCAGTTCTTTGCTCCATCCCACATCAAAGGCTGAAATATTTTCCCGAAGCTGTTCCATGGTTGTCGCGCCGATGATAGACGAGGTGACAAAAGGCCTGCTATCAACAAATTTCTGGGCAAGCTGGATCAGCGTCAGCCCCATTTCTGTGGCCAGTGACAGATATTTTGCAATGGCTGGCTCCACGCCCGGCTTCTTGTAGCGGGCGGCAAAGAACGGAAATAATTGCTGGCGACTACCCTCGGGCAAGCCGCCAGCCAGATATTTACCACTCAGAGCGCCACCGGCAGTGGGTGAGTAGGCCAGAAGAGACACATCTTCGCGCAAGGAAACCTCTGCCAGTTCCTGCTCAAACAGGCGGTTCAACAGATTATAGGCATTTTGAATAGTCTGAACCCGTGGCAAATTATCCTGTGCACCATGATGCAGGCTTGTCATGACACCCCAAGCCGATTCATTGGACAGTCCCACATGACGAATTTTTCCCTGAGCCATCAAATCCTGCAAAACGGCCAGGGTTTCATCAAGTGGAATGACGTCCGTTTGATCATAATGTCTATAGCCGCGCGAGTCAGTGAATAGATTCATTGGTCGATCCGGCCAATGGAGCTGATAGAGATCCACATAGTCTGTTTTCAGCCGCCTCAGGCTTTGCTCAACAGCTTCTGTTATCTGTTCCCGGTTAAGTCTGGTGATATTGGCATTGGTACGGAACCAGTCATTGCCACTTCTGCCCACGACCTTGGTAGCCAGAATAATCTTGTCCCGCCCGCCCCGCTCAGCCATCCAGTCTCCGATAAATTCTTCCGTCCGGCCATAAGTTTCTTTTTTGTTGGGCACAGGGTATAATTCCGCCGTATCAAAAAAATTTATGCCCTGCTCCACGGCATAATCCATCTGCTCCCAGGCATCCTGCCGGGAGTTCTGCTCGCCCCAGGTCATGGTGCCGAGGCAAATGTTGGAAACCTTTATGCCCGTCCGTCCCAGTCTGTTATATCGCATTTTGTCGCCCTTTTATTGAATGCGCACTATGGCTGGAATAAGGAATTTTTAAAAGGGCTAATATAGTACTGCCGCCGGATATTAATTCGGCGGCAGTTAATAATTATCTGAAATGAGTAGTGTCCTAGAATTTAGCGGCAAATGTCAGCCAAATTTTTCTGGTATCAACTGAAAATGAATCGGCGTTATAATCGGCATATTTAGCCGCAACGCTATAATTTTTGTTAATGGCATAAGACACCACAGCATCAAGTTCAGTACCATAATCGGTATCGCCAAACTGGGACGTGAATTTATGATAAATCACAGCCGCTTTCAGGCCTTTCATTTCACCGCTGAATTTATAAGCACCGGTGATATAAAAATCTTCCAGACCCGCCGCTGGTGTGCCAAGAAATTTATCAGCCCAGCCATTGAATTTATGCAGGGTCGCTAGCGGCGTTTTAAAGCTCTGGCTGCCATCATCATTACTGCCAAGGGATTCATATGACGCTTTTAGCGTGGCGCCGGAAAAGCTGGCCCCACCAGTAACCAGAAAATAATTCACCGAATAATCACCGGGGTTGTCTTTTGCATCCGTCTGATTGGCATATTCAAGCTCATAGAGGAAATTAGTATTATCCGCGATTTTGGTTTTACCGGCAAAGCGGATGCCAATAGTATTGGTGGAAAATCCAGCCACAGCGTTATTATCCAGAAGATAGGCATATGCCGTGATCTTGCCTGCTTTAATGCCGCTATATTCCGCATTAAACAGGTGATGGTTGGAAGAATGATCGCCCGCAGGACTGTCATTGCCAAAAATCCGGTTCACATTCCACACATAGGCATAATAGAATTTTGTATCAGGCAGTGATTTATTGACCACCGTCACTGCATCCAGATTCTGGTCATTTTGACGCCAGCCCACAGTGCCAACAAAACGCAAATTGCCAAGATTAACCGATTGCCGTCCGGCACTGACTTTCGTACCTTCAAAAGAATAAGACAGATAAGCCTGATTTACTTCCGTATGGCTTGGGTCGGCAACAACTGGAAAAGCCGTGTTGCCATTAATGGTATTATTGTAATTTTCATTTGCCAGATTACGGGAATCTTCAAATTCAATAACACCGGAAAACCCGTTATAGGAGCCTGTTTTATATCCTAATTTGGTATTAATTGTGAAAGCAGCGGCATCCTCAGTTAAATTTGCCTGATCGACACCCTCATATCGGGTGCGAACTTTCAGGTAAATTTTACCGTCCGTTACGGCATCCGCAAGACTTGGTGCATCCTTGTCCGCTGCGAAACTACTGGTTGGTGTAATTAAAAGGGCCGCTGCCCCCGTCAATAGAATGTTTTTAATATTTATTTGTGTATGGGTCATGGTTATTCCTCATGATTTACTTTGGTTTCCCTAATAGTAAATATTCTCATGGCGAATAACCAACTTGATACTGGTCAAGTTTTAATTAAATTCCACCTGCCCTTTCTCTTTTTAAGCAGAAATAAGTTAAAAATTTTCTAATTTGTAAATTTCTTGTTAAGGAATTCGGACTTTTTGGAACAAGCCGATGAAACAGCTTTGGTTTAGTCGCGCTGGGTAATCCTTGTGCCGTCCATGACATTATTACCCGGATGGATGATCACCCGATCACTTTCCACAAGGCCCTTGAGAACTTCTGCCTGCCGGTCATTTTTCCGACCCACAGTCACCGGCTGTAATTCAGCTCGACCATCGCGTACCACAAAGGCAGACCAATGCTCATTATGGCGAAACAGGGCACTGACCGGCACAAAAAGTGCATTTTCGGCTCGATCAACGATGATGCTGGCCTCGACCCGGAAGGCGTCGCCAAGGCTACGCCATTCCACTATCGGGTCAATAAAATCAAGGATGACATTTACCCGCTGTTCCTCAACCCCCAGAGCCGAAATCTTGGTATATCCGCTGGGCTCCACAATACGCACCTGTGCGCGAATATCACGCACGCCACCCCAGCGTTTGATCAGGGCAATATCGCCGCTTTGAACTTTAACCGCATCGCGCGACAGCATTTCTATGACTATTTCCATATCCTCCGGATCACCTATTTCCACCAGGGGCGTGCCCATGGGAATCACACCTTCACTTTCATGAAGAATACGCAACACCTTGCCGTCCACCGGCGCATGGACGCAGACCTGACAACGGCCATCACCGTTATTATCTGTCGCCCCACTGGGCTGAACCAGTTGCGCTCTGGCGGCAACCAGCCGGCTTTCCATGACCTTCAGGTCAGCCCGCGCAGTTTCCACTTCGGCTTTACGCATTTTTACCTGAAGGTCATTCTGTTCCAGTCTGGAAATGGACACATTGCCATTTTTGAATAATTTTTCTGATCGTTTGTATTCAGCCTGAGCAAAAGCAAGCTCTGCCTGTGCCCGGTCCACTTTTGATGCCGACAACCCTTTGGCGGCCTCGGCACCCTGTACATCAGCCCGTGCCTGTGTCTCGGATCTTTTATCCAGAAATCTGGGATCGGCTGGTGACATATTGGCGATAATGGTTTTTCCGGCCTTGACCACGTCACCCGGTTCACTCTGGATGCGCATTACTCGACCTTCTATGGGGGAGGATACCACATAAATATCACGGATTCGGGTCTTGCCTTCGCCGTCAAGAGTAATCAGCACATCGCCGCGACTGACATCCGCCATATCCACTTTTTCTGCTTCAGGAATGAAGGCAAAGACCAACAGTCCCAGCAACAACAGGCCAAAGGCATATTTCAATATGGTTTTAATTTTCTTCAACAACATTATTCAACCCCTTTCTGGGCGCTGACCAGATCAATATTTTCCACCTTGCGCCAGACAAGATAAAAGGACAGGACCGAGCTTACAATAATAATAAGCACAGACAGGCCATATGTGTCCCTGTCAATCATGACCGGAATTCGGAATAATTCCGTATCCATGGATTGCGCCATGCCCACAACCATCATATAGCCAATGAAAAGTCCCAACGGGATTGCCATCATAATAATGAAGGCCATTTCCCCGAACAGGATGTAGGCTACCTCGCCTTTGGTCAGGCCAAGCACCCTGAGTGAGGCCAGTTCCCTTCCCCGCTCGGACAAGGAAATCCGTGCCGTATTATAAATCACGCCAAAAGCTATCAGACCGGCAAAAAACACATTCATCATCACCATTTTCATAAGATTTTCCCCCATGATGTCCCTGAACAGCTCCCGGGCTTTCAGCAATATATTCATGCTGGCAATAGCGGGGATTTTCTTTATCTCCTGATACAGCGGCCCGTTCCACAGCGGGTCCACCATCACTGATGCCCCGGTTATCATCGTCCCTTCATTCAGATGCTGGTTCAACTGATCTATGTTCATGAAGGCACTGAGACCAATAAATTCCTCAACCGTTTCCGCCACCCTGATATTCAATATGGGCCTGCGGTCTTCAAGGACTTCAGCCGTCACCATATCACCTTTCTTCACATGCAGCACTTGTGCCAGTTTGGATGAAAGGGCCAGCCCCTGTTCAGGTACCTGAGCGGCATTCAGATCACGATCAAGAATACGGTGCAGGTCCGGATCTGGCAGAATACCCATTATGGACGAGCGTTTGGAAAAATGTTCTGATTTCAGGAAAACCGGCACAGAACGGACTGGTTCAACATTGATCACGCCGGGCATCAGGCGAATTTCCTCCAAGGCACTTATTTCCCGTGGGGTTACAAACCCCAGCGTAACGTCCTGACGTTGTGATATATCATATTGAACCTCGATCAGATAATTGATGGAATCTTCCATAAAGAAGGCAAAAATAAGGATCGATATGGAAAGACTGATTCCCAAAGTGGAAAAGAACGTCCTGACCGGTCTGCGTTCAACCTGACGTATGACAATACGGAACAGGTATGAGAAATATTTCTCTGCCCCAATCCGTTCCAGTAGCGTTCGACGGTACTGGGCCGGGCTTTCAGGTCTCATGGCCTCTGCCGGTGGTAATTTAGCCGCTCGCCTGATGGCAAATAAGGTTCCCAACACTGCCGAAATAGTGCAGAAAAATACTGAAAAGATAATGACCTCAGCAGAAAAAGAAAACTTCAGTATGGGGAAATGAAAAAACTGGGTATACATATTTGCCATACCCGCCCCCAGCCAGACCCCAATGGCAACCCCCAGAATACTGCCCACCATTACCACCAGTAGAACCATTTTAAGAAAATGGGCGGAAATTTCCCTATTGGTATAACCCACCGCCTTGAGCATTCCGATCTGTACCCGCTGGGTCGCCACCTGACGGGTCATAACCACATTGATCAGAAAAGCCGCCACAGACAAAAAAATCATCGGTGCAAAAAGACCCATTGCCCGCAGCTGATTCATCTCATTCTGCACAAACCAGTGAGACATCTGCTCGTCACGACCATAGGAAATCAGGCCACCATAAGGTTTCAGGATAATATCAATTTCCTGAGTGATATTTTTCATGTTTGCCCCCCGGTCCATGCGGATGGCAATATCATTAAAGGCCCCGTCCATATCGACCGCTGCCTCCAGCGTCCGCTGGCTCATCCAGAAGATACCAAACCGCTTGTCATCGGGAAACATCGCCCCTGGCCCCACCGAATAGACATATTCCGGCGACAGCACTATCCCGACAATTTTCAAGGCCCGCTTATGGCCATTGATCACCATACTGACCCGATCTCCAAGGGTAAACCCGTGGGCTTTGGCAAAAGATTCAATACATAATATGGCACCATCTTCATCAGGCAAAAGCAAACGTCCACTGCTTAAATATAAATTATTCAGCAACGGTTTACGCCCGTCTGGCAGAGAGATCAGTTTGCCGGAGGCTGGCTCAATCATACTGTCCACCTGAACCGTAACCCCAAAGACCACCCGGTCCTCCACCGCCGAGACCCCCGGAATATCAAGTATCTGTTGCCGGACACCGTAAGGTGCACGCTTCAACTGGGCAAAAATATCGGCAAACTGATAACGGTCATAATAAACATCCCGGCTGAGGGTCAGTGAATCCAGCATACCAAATGTCATGATAAAGGTGGCAATACCGCACGCCATCACCATAATAATTGCCAGCATCTGGCTTTTTATATTCCACAGGTCACGGGCTAATTTTCTATTTAACGCCTCAATCATGCTACCAGCTGATCTCCTCTGGCGAACAGGGGTTTTCATTAACCCTCTCATCCACCACCTGCCCATCACCAAAATATATCACCCGATCCGCCATATGGGCAATGGGGGCATTATGGGTAATGATGATTGTGGTTGTGCCATATTTTTTATTAACATCCTGCAGGGCTTTCAGCACCACAATGCCGGTTTCACTGTCCAATGCCCCGGTTGGCTCATCACAGAGCAGAACCTCAGGCCGCTTGGCAAGAGCGCGGGCAATGGCGACCCGCTGCTGTTCTCCGCCCGAAAGCTGGGACGGAAAATGTCGCGCCCTATCGCCCAGATTTACTGCCTCCAGTGCCTCCATCGGGGGGACCGGGTCAAGGGATATGTCAGTGACCAGAGCCACATTTTCCAGTGCGGTCAGGCTGGGCACCAGATTATAAGCCTGAAAAACAAAACCTACATTATGGCGGCGAAACTGAGTTAACTGCTGTTCTGAATAGTCTGAGAGTCTGTCTTTTTTGAAATATACTTCCCCCGATGAGGGGCTATCCAGCCCGCCAATGATATTAAGAAAAGTTGATTTGCCGCTGCCAGAAGGGCCGAGAAGGATAACCATATCCCCCTCAGGAACTTCGACACTTACCCCGCGAAGTGCCTGAACCACTGTCTCACCCGTGACATAATCCTTGGTCAGGGCATCGGTATGAAAGGTAATTTTATTATTTAATTCTTCATTCACAATCATATCCCGAAACTATATCTTATAAGACGCGCTTGCAAGCTATCTGGTTCAACCGTAAAGTAAAAAATTGAGGAGTTTTTATATGAATTGGCTGACCATACTGCCGCCGCTGGTAGCAATCTCAATCGTGCTCTGGCGCAAGGAAGTTATACTGGCCCTGTTTCTGGCCATACTCACTTCTGAACTTTTGCTGCTGACGGCGCCGGGTGCAATTGCCCCACTGAATGGCTTCCTTGCCAGTTTTGAACGCATAATTGAGGTCTTTACCGATGCGGGCAACAGCCGGATATTGATGTTCAGCCTGATGATCGGCGCACTGCTGGCCTTTATCCGCGTATCCGGCGGGGTGAGTGCCATGGTGGAAATGCTGGTGGGTAGCGGTCTGGCGCGTGACCGCAGATCTGTCGGGCTGCTGACCTCTCTTACCGGTGTTGTGATCTTCATCGAATCTAACTTAAGCGTGCTCACCTCAGGCATAATGGCGCGGGGACTGTTTGATAAATACGGCATGAGCCGGGCTCGCCTTGCCTATATCATCGACAGCACCAGCGCACCGATCAGTATCCTTATTCTGCTTAACGCCTGGGGAGCTTACATATTAATATTGCTCAGTGGTTATGAATTTGAACAGTCCGCTGCCCAGATTTTATGGGGCACAGTGCCGCTCAACTTCTATGCACTAGTGACGTTGGCCATAGTTTTTTACACGGTGTTCACTACCCGGGTTCATGGCCCCATGAAAGACAGCGAGGTGAAGTCTGAAGAGAAGTCGAACGAGCACGCCTATGAATACCCACCCAGCAAAGCCCGTTTTATGGTTTTGCCGCTCATGACTATGGTATTTGGTATGATCTCTTTCATGTATTGGACCGGGGATGGTGACCTTGCCAAAGGCAGCGGGTCAAAGTCGGTGCTATACGCCACTGCTCTTGCCTGCCTTGTGGCTTATATCATGATGCTGCTCAGCCGTAAATTCAGCCATATAAAGCTGGTGGAGGTTGGCTTCCATGGTATGGCGGAATTACTGCCACTGGTGACAATTGTTCTGTTCTCATTAGCCTTGGGGGCGAGCCTGAAACAGCTTGGTACAGGCATATTTATTGCTGGTCTGGTCGGCGACTATCTGCCGCTCGTGGTGGTGGTGCCGATGTTGTTCCTTAGCGGTGCCATGATATCTTTCTCAACAGGTACCTCATGGGGCACCTTTGCTATCCTGATTCCGCTGGGGGTGCCACTTATTCAGACCCTGGGCCTGCCACCGTCTTTGGTGCTGTCAGCCATATTGGGCGGCGGGGTATTTGGCGATCACTGTTCACCCATTTCAGACAGCACGGTAATCTCTTCCATAGCCAGCGGTTGTGACCTGTTGGAACATGTTAAAACCCAGCTGCCCTATGCCCTGACCGCAGGTGGCATAACGCTGATACTTTATGTGGTTGCCAGTCTGGTGATGATTTAATTATAAATCCCAGACCTCAAAGGTATTTTTGATCTGTTCACGAGAAGCCCCGGACATCACTAATATTGTTAGCAATATTCTGGCTTTTGGGCCCTTGAGAATACCCGATGGAATCAGGCCCCTATTGATCAGATCAATTTCTGATCCCTGAAAACCATAGGTCTCGCGGAATATATGACCGGCGGCTACCCGGCTGGACAGAATGACCGGAATTTTCTTTGTCATGCCATCAAGTACATCAAGATATTTTTCCGGCAAGTGGCCCGCACCGAAAGCCTCGATCACCAAGCCCTGACAATCTGAATTTTCCAGTAACCCCAGCAAATAACCATCATCGCCAAGGCTGGCTGTGATCAGGGCAATTTTAGGCATATCCCTGCCCCTGGGGATTGTCAGTTTTGGCCCGGTAACCGGAATAGAAAATATCCGCACACTGCCTTCAACAACCCGACCAACCGGTCCGGTTTCCGGTGACTGGAAGGTGTCGACATTTCCCGAATGGGTCTTGGTCACAAAGCGGGCAGAGTGAATATCATCATTGAGAACCACCACAACCCCGGCAAGTCCAACAGAGTTGGTCGCAGCACAGGTCACTGCCGCCAGAATATTAGCCGGACCATCGGCACTTATCTGGGTCGGGTTTCGCATGGCTCCGGTCACCACCACGGGCTTTTTTATATCCAGCAGACAATCCAGCATGAAGGCCATTTCCTCCAGAGTATCCGTGCCCTGAACAATGACGAAACCATCCGCATCACCGCTGTTGTCTGCCTTGATAATCTCGGCGGCCAAATCGAACCCATGTTGAAAGGTCAAACTGCCGCTGGCGGTCATCTGCTCGGTGCGGGCATCTATTTCTGCCACCTGATCCAGCCCCGGCACTGCCCGGCACAAGGCATCCGCATCAACGGACGGCACAACACCGGACGTCGAATTTGACGCCGCTGTCATGGTGATAGTACCACCAAGCAAAAACAATCGTACTCTTGGTAATGTCATAGGACTTATCCGTTCACTTCCTGTTGCAGGTCTTATGACATTAACAGATTAGCTGCGCAATCACACATTTCATCTATATGGCTATCGTCAGTATAAACACCGTCAATCAGCAGCCGTGCCAGACCATGCAAAGTACCCCAGCTGACCTGTGCCAAACGAAGACTGTCTTCACTTGGGTTGAAAAAACCCTGCTCCTGCCATTGCCGGGTTCGCTCCACCTGCTTCTGAAACATGTTGTAACTGGTTATTTTCAGGCTGTCGGTCGCAGTATTCTGTTTCCATATGGCCCGGCCAAACATCAAATCATAATATTCTGCATTCTCCAGCGCATAGGTCATATACCAGCGGATATAGCTCCGGTAACGGTCAGCCAGTGCTTTGCTTTCATCCTGAAAAATTCTGTCCAGTTCCTCGCTCCAGTAACGGAAACCTTCTTCTGCCAGCGTACAGAGCAGATCATTCTTATCCTTGAAATAATGATAGGCTGCGGTCCGGGACACGCCGACACGGTCGGCCAGCTTGCGCAGAGACACTGCCTCCACCCCGCCTTCACGGATCATGTCACGGGTGGCATCTATGAGTTTCTGACGCAAATCATCATGGTGATAACTTTTTCCTGCGGTATTAAAATTGGTCATAAGTAGAATCTTATCAGCCAATCTTGACACTGTCAAATTCCAATGATATAAACCCTGAAATTATCAAATGAATATCAAGGAAACACCCTATGTCAGCCTCACTTTATCCCGCATTATTAGCCCCCCTTGATCTGGGCTTCACAACGCTTAAAAACCGGGTATTGATGGGGTCCATGCATACCGGACTCGAAGAAACAAAAAATGGCCACCTTCGTCAGGCCACCTATTTTGCCCAACGGGCGCGGGGCGGTGTCGGGCTTATTGTTACTGGTGGGATCGGCCCAAACCGTGCCGCCTCAGTCCATGCCGGGGCTAATATTCTGGAAACGGATGAGGATGCGGAAAAACATAAAATTATTACCGATGCCGTCCATGATGAGGATGGTAAAATCTGCCTGCAAATCCTTCATACCGGACGCTATGCCTTTAATGACAAACTGATTGCCCCGTCACCTATTCAGGCCCCGATCAACCCTTTTGTTCCCCGTGAGGTAACAACCGACGAGATAGAACAGGAAATACAAGATTTTGTCAGGACATCCGTTCTGGCACAGAAAGCTGGTTATGACGGTGTGGAAATCATGGGGTCGGAAGGCTATTTCCTCAATCAGTTCATTGTCACGCGCACCAATCAGCGCAGTGATGAATGGGGCGGCAGCTACGGCAACCGGATCCGATTTGCCGTGGAAATCGTCCGGCGGGTGCGCGAAGCTGTAGGGGAAAATTTTATCATAATTTTTCGCCTGTCCATGATGGATCTGGTCGAGGATGGCAGCAGCCATGATGAGGTTATTGAGCTGGGTCTGGCCATTGAGAAAGCCGGAGCTACTCTGATCAATACCGGCATTGGCTGGCATGAAGCCCGCATCCCCACCATCATCACCAAAGTACCGCGCGCTGCTTTCACCTGGGTGACGGCAGAATTCAGAAAAGCCCTGACCATTCCGGTAATAACCTCCAACCGGATCAATACCCCTGATGTGGCCGAAGAAGTGCTCGCCAGAGGTGATGCGGATATGGTTTCTCTGGCGCGGCCTTTTCTGGCAGATGCTGATTTTGTCAACAAAGCCGCCGCCGGGCGCAGCGATGAAATCAATAGCTGTATTGCCTGCAATCAGGCCTGTCTGGATCATATTTTTGTGGGAAAAGTTGCCAGCTGTCTGGTAAATCCGGCGGCCTGTCACGAAGATGAATTTGTCGTGACCCCAACTGGAAATCCGAAAAAAATTGCTGTGATCGGTGCTGGTCCGGCGGGTCTGGCCTTTGCCACCACTGCCGCGCGGCGGGGGCATGACGTCAGTCTCCATGATGGGGCAGCAGAAATCGGTGGCCAGTTTAATCTGGCCAAGCGCATCCCCGGCAAGGAAGAATTTTCAGAAACCCTGCGCTATTACGGGCGCCAGATTGAACTGACTGGGGTTACATTGCATCTTAATAAGCGGGTATCAGCCTCAGAACTAAATGACAGTGACTATGATGAGATCATCCTTGCCACTGGAATTTCCCCACGCGTTCTGGATTTGCATGGTATTGACCATGAAAAAACTCTTAGCTACCGTGAAGTAATACTGGGAGCTGAAGTAGGCCAAAAAGTTGCCATAATCGGCGCCGGGGGCATCGGTTTTGATGTAGCGGAACTATTGAGCCATGCTGGCCCCGCCACCAGCCTGGATATTCCGGCATTTATGGCAGAATGGGGCATCGATATGACTTTCCAGTCGCGCGGTGGTGTGGAAGGCGTGGCAGCAAAAATAGCTCCCTCACCAAGAGAGATCAGTCTGCTTCAGCGTAAATCATCAAAAGTCGGGGCCGGACTAGGTAAAACCAGTGGCTGGGCTCATCGGACCGGGCTGAAGAAAAAGGGCGTCACCATGATTTCCGGCTGTGAATATCAAAAGATTGATGATCAGGGTCTGCATCTGTCTATCGGGGGAGAAATGCAAATACTTGATGTGGATAATGTAATCATCTGTGCAGGGCAGACCCCCTTACGCACCCTTGCCGATGGCCTTGAAAAGCCTTATCAATTGATTGGTGGTGCTGATGTGGCAGCCGAACTTGATGCCAAGCGGGCCATTAATCAGGGAACAAGGCTGGCCACAGCCATTTGAGGGCAAAAAATCACTTTTGAAACAATTTGTTAGTTTTTTTGTCGCATAAACGACATATTTGATGCCATAATACTAATGAAATACAGAGAGTGCCTGAATGCCCCGCAAAAATAACCATAAAATCCGGTCTGCCGGACTGATCATATTATGCGCCAGTCTGGCCTTATCTGCACCTATTTTCACGCTTCCCCTCCAGGCCGTGACCGCGGTTCAGTCCAGACTCGCGGAAGATGCTTACGAACAAGCCCTGATCAGCTTCCATAGCGGCAAAGTGAAAGAAGCCAAAATTCACCTGAAAAATGCCCTTAAAGCAAACCCTCGGCATTTATCATCCCGCATCCTGATGGCGGAGGTTCTGATCAAGGCCGGAGACGGCGCCGGTGCTGAAATTGATCTTAATTTTGCCCGGGACCGGGGCGCGGATTATAACAGCCTGATCGTCCTGTTTGGTTATGCCTACATTTTACAAGGCAAGAATAAATATCTTCTGGACGTTATTCGTCCGGGCAATCGTGACGATAATATTGAAGCTGAAATTGCTTATCTACGGGGCAGGGCATATTTTGGCTACAAAAAATTAGCTAATGCCAAGCTTAGTTACTTGCAGGCTCTGGACTTGAATCCAACACTTCAAAAAGCCAAACTTGGGCTGGCACAGGTGGCCGCCGTTCATAAAAAATATGGTCTGGCAATGCAATATATCAACAGCGTTCTCGAAGCCCCGGACCCCGAACCCAATGCCTGGATATTGAAAGCAAAAATTTACAAGCAGCGCGGATTTATCCAGAAAGCAATAACCGCCATCAATGCCGCTCTGGAACAGGATGACAGCAATATTCTTTCCCGGCTGACCCGGGCAGCTCTATATATTGACAAAAAGAAATTTGACGATGCCGAAATAGACGTGGATTTTATCCTGGATAAATATCCCCGGGAACCCAGCGCCAAATATCTCAAGGCAATTATCACTGCTGCCCGTGGAGATTTTGCCGTTTCAAAATCAAACATGACAGAAATTATCAATACCCTGCGGTCCTTACCCCCAGAAGTAATGAATGCCAATCCGACCTATCATTATCTGGCGGGTCTGACTAATTTCCAGTTTGGCAACCTTGATGAGGCCCGGGAAAACCTTCAGCAATATCTGAAACTGGAAAAAAATGACTTCAGTGCCATGAGACTACTCGGCGCATTGGAACTACAGGCTGGAGACCCGCTGGCGGCAAATACTATTCTGTCATTAGCAGACCGCAATCAACCCAATAATCCGACAATTCTGACCATGCTGGGTTTGGTTTATCTGGAATTGGGCAATGTGGATAGGGCCAATTATTTTCTGGAAAATGTAACCAGATTACTGCCAGACTCATCGGAAGTACTGACTAACCTCGCCCGTGGCAAAATAGCTGCCGGATCATTTGGAGCCGCAATCAGCAATCTGTTAAGAGCGGAACAGCATAACCTTGACGATATTGACGTAAAACTGCTTTTGGTAAAGGCATATCAACAGTCCAGACAGTATGCCAAGGCTGTTATCATAGTTCAGAAACTGGTGGAGAAGCAGCCGGAGAATATCTATCTCCTTAACCTTTATGGGACCGCCGTCGGGCTGGCCGGGGATGCTGCAAAAGCACGGAAATATTACGAAAAAGCCCTGAAACTGGATAATAATAATATTACAAGCCTTATTCATCTGGCCCGCATGGATGTGATTGAGGGCAAATCAGATACAGCCATTCAGGACCTGCGCGATCAATTGGAAAAAATACCCAATGATTATGCCTTGATGCTGGAGCTGGGTAACATTTACAAATTGCTCAAAGATACTAAAAAGGCCCTGTTCTGGTACAAAAAGGCCCAGTCAATAAACGGCAATGACTTTATTACCTTGAATCATCTTGTTAGCGGCTATTTGCTGAATAATAATACTAAATTAGCCATAGAATCTACCTCTGATTATATCAACCGTTTTCCAAAACACGCCAGAGCTTATGACTTGCGGGGACAATTATTTCAAAGAGCAGGAAATCCCAGTGAAGCGATCAGAAACTTTCAACTGGCCGTCGAATATGCCATAAAAAGAGGTGATGCCCTGCTGGTACTGGCCAATGCGCAAATAAAGGGTAATGACCGCAAAGCCGCCAGAAAAACTCTGATGAAAGCCGTGGCTTGGGATCCGGATTTATCCGATGCCTATATCGCACTCATCCGAATGGCAGTCGAAGATGCCGACCGCAAAAAAGGCTTTGAAATGATCCGTCATCTGCGCGGCATAGTTAAAGAGAATAATCCTTCACCGGATATATTAACCGGCGATCTGTATGCTGCACTGGAAGATTACAGTTCAGCCGAAAATGCCTATCTTACTGCTCTGAAAATTGGTGATAATCCGCTGGCAATCATGGGATTATATCAGGTATATCAAAAATCTGATCGCATGAAAAAAGCCATTACCACACTGGAAGACTGGCATGACAAATACCCGAACGACATGGTGTTCGCCATGACTTTGGGCAATGCCTATAAAAAGGATGGCCGGATAGAAAAGTCAGTGGATTTTCACGAGAAAATTCTGGCAAAAGATCCCCGTATGCCAATTGTGCTCAATAATGCCGCATCGGTGAATTTTACCATGGGCAATGAAGACAAGGCTTTGAAATATGCGAAGCTTGCCAACGAGATTATGCCCGACAATGCCAATATACTTGATACCCTAGCCTGGATCGAAAGTCGACGCGGGAACCCTGCGGGCGCTCTGCCAATGCTTAGAAAAGCCCTGGTTTTGAGCTTCAGTGATCCCGAAATAAAATTTCATCTGGCCATGACACTCGATGCCCTGGACCGGCGCGGAGAGGCACAAAAGCTATTATATGAAGCGATTTCTTCCAAAACAGATTTTCCGGAAAAGAATTACGCCCGGCAAACCCTCAAACAATGGCGGGAAAAATAGTTGCGAGAGGAAGAAGGTCATATTTATTTTCTGCAGGTTTCAACCATTTAGAAAGGGATTTCATCATCTAAGTCAGATTTTTCTTCCTGCTGTGAAAGTAGCTTTGTCCTGTCATTGGATGGAAGCATTGTAACCTTTTTTGGTTTATCCCAAAATATCTTCTTGATGCGTTCAATCTTTTTTAACGCAGGTTCAAGATTTTCGGCACATTCTCCGACTATTTTGGACAAATCGATCATACGACCGAAAAGTGCATCAATAGTGGTCTGCTCCCGATCAATTTCTGATTGAAGTGATGCAATTTTTGAAAAAATTTTATCCCTCTTGTTAATATTATGAACTTCTTGGTTTACTATTTTTCTGATGGTCCTCAACAAGTCCCCAATTTCTGATTTATAAGCGAAACTTATTGAAATAATAGTACCCACGGTACCAGTAACCATCCTATTCTTACGCAATGAAAATCTTTGACTAGTATAATCAATCTTAGATTTAAAATGTATAAATTTATCTAGAAACTCATTATTGTTCAGGCCTGTTATATCTGGCACATCTATTTCCAATTCATACTCATCAAGAAAAGCCAGAATACAAATAACATAAGCCCTTTCTGGTTCATAAGATCCATTATAATCCCCATCTTGATCATAGTGTATACTGCGATCTTCACTAGAATGCTGTTCGTAAAAAATGCGGGCTTGTTTTTCAAATATAATAAAAGCTTCCTCCCGGCTAGGCGGTAATTTAGAGAGGTCTATATTATCAAAAATCATAATAATTTCCTGCTGCTATTCGTAATATCCAAGTTAAAAGAAAAACGCTCTAGATATTTTCAGAAGTTTACTCCTGAAAGTAACTAAAATAAAGGAAATAAGGGCTTTCTGCGTTTATGAGTTACTAGGCCGCCGCCCGGCAAACCCTCAAACAATGGCGGGAAAAATAGGGTTTTGAGCCTAGCGCATTATACTCTACTCAAACGCGTCTTCCCAAGACCCCTGAGTGGCAGCTTTGGAATATTCCGTTGATCGATTTTCAAAAAAGTTGGCATGTTCGATCCCGTTGAGAATTTCATCCATCCACGGCAGAGGGTTATTGCCAACAAAATAAATGGGAGACAAATTCAATTGTGTCAGCCTGCGGTCGGCGATATAGCGGATATATTCCTTGACCTCACTCGCCGACAGCCCTTCAATATCACCCATTTCAAAGGCAAGGTCGATGAAGGCATCTTCGTGTTTGACAATGGTTTTGCAGGCTTCGGTCAATTCCACCTGAAGCCGGTCGGTCCAGATTTCGGGATTTTCCAGTACAAAAGTATGAAACAGACGAATGATGCTGTTGGTATGAAGGCTCTCATCCCGCACT
>JAJFIP010000392.1 GCA_021774875.1 Emcibacter sp. | reverse complement strand
TTGCACCACTAATGGACAGGCTCCATGAAATATCACAAGTTATAAAAAGTGATAATGGAAAAGTGGGCTTATACGCTATTTTGAATCAGGGACTCTTATGGTCCTATTATAGTGATGATTATATCGGTATTGGCAGCGGTATTACTGCCATGCCCAGCATGCATGTATCTTTTGCCATGTTGTTCTATCTTACGGTACGTGAAATCAATGGTAAAATGGGCTATCTCGCCCTTGTATATCTTGTATTCATCCAGCTTGGCTCGGTTCATATGGGCTGGCATTATGCGGTTGATGGTTATATTTCCATTGTGCTGACATGGATAATCTGGAAGTTAAGCGGCTGGCTGGTGGACAGAGTATCGGGCAGGGAAGCAATCCCTGAAAGTGATGCAGCAACCGTAAATATATCCTGACATAACACCACACTTGGCATTACCCCTGTTTTCCTATAGTCTTGACCCTACTTGAGGGAGAAAAAGGGGAAATCATGTCACGAGTATTCATCGCCATCCTGGGCACTATAATGATTTTGATGTCGGCTTCTGTGTTGGCAGATGGTGATGTCGATCAAAAGAAGCAAGTCATCGCTTTATTCAAGGAATATAAAGCCAGTTTGAAGGCGAGAAATAATGAGGACGCCCTGAAATTTGCCCAACAGATGTATGCCTTAACGCCTGCGGCATATGGCAAAATATCACAGACACATGCCACGGCTACCTTCAACCTGGCTTATGCCAGTGGATTGGCTGAAAATTATGAGGCTTCGGCAAAATATTATCGTCAGCATGTTGAAATTCTCGACAAATTGAAGGTACCAAAAGATGAAAAATACTTGGGAAAATTAAGGTTGGTATCTCAGGCATATACTAAATATGGCAATTTTGATAAGGCGGCTAAATATGACTTGAAAATATTATCGCTTGCCAGAGATTTGAAAGAGCCAGATAAAATATTAGCAGAATATGAACTAAAATTAGGGATTTACTATACTACACTAAAAAATAAGCGCAAAAAGGCCAGAAGGCATGTTGACCAAGCATATGATTTATTTTTGGCTTCTTATGGTGCGGAACATATTAAGACGGCGCAGGCTTTATTTTGGCGCGCTAAATTTAACTTAGCTTACAGGAATATCCATCTTGCTACGAAAAATTTAGAGGAAGTGCTCAGCATATATGAAGAAAAACTACCCGTAGGTCACGATAAAACATTACAGGTTTATGGTCTTTTGGTGGCCGTGCATGACCGGATTGGGAATGAGGATAAATCGAGGGAACTCGCTATTTCAATGGCGAGTAAAATTTCTATGGCAAGTTTGAATCCCAGTATATCATTACAGAAATTCGCTCCGATATATTATACTTCCCCAATATATCCAATAAAAGCAACGAAAAGAAAGTTGTCGGGTTATGTGGTTGTGGAATTCGATATTGATGAAATAGGTCTTGTGGAAAATGTTAAGGTTCTGGAGAGCAGCCATAAGATGTTTGAAAAAGCTGCCATGACATCTGCCTTGAAATATCTATACACGCCAACAATAGAAGACGGTAAACGGGTAAAGACTGAGGATGTTACTCATAAAATAACATTCACGTGGGAATCATAATTTCTGGAAATTAATCTCTATTCCAGATAATCAAGGCCGATGTCAACCGCTGGGGCGGATTGGGTGATGCGGCCGACGGAGATATAATCGACACCAGTTTCGGCTATTTCCTTTACGGAGTTGAGCGTCACACCGCCCGAGGCTTCAAGTTTAATCTGGCCTTTATATTGAGCCACAGCGTCCCGTAACATCTCATTGGTCATATTATCCAGCAGCAGACGATCAGCCCCAGCCGCCACCGCATCGGCGGCCTGATCCAACGTATCACATTCCACGGTAATGCCGATGGTACTGGCGCTGGTGTCATGGGCTTTGGCAGCGTCAATGGCGGCCTTGATACTGCCTAATTGGGCGATATGATTATCCTTGATCAGCAGCCCGTCATCAAGGCGCATACGGTGGTTCATGGCCCCGCCCATACAGGTGGCATATTTGGCCAGCTTGCGGTATCCGGGGATGGTCTTGCGGGTGTCCAGCAGGCGACAATCCGTATGCGCGATCTCATGCACATAAGCGCGGGTCAAGGTAGCTATCCCCGACAGATGTTGCAGGATGTTGAGCGCGGTACGTTCAGCGGTCAGCAGTTTGCGGGCATTGCCAGTGACTTTCAGCATGATACTGCCCGCCACAACCTCGGCCCCGTCTGCGGTGATGACCTCAATCCGGGCCAGTGGATCACATGTTTTGATCACTTCCACGGCGATAAACATTCCGGCAACGACAATATTTTCCCGCGCTACCATAGCCGCCGACAGGTTCTGATCTGCCGGGATGGTGGCAAGACTGGTCAGATCGCCGTGGCCCACATCCTCATCCAGCGCGGATTTGATGAACTGGCGCAATTCTTCCTTAAATAGCGGGCTTTCTGGTGGCGTCTTGGGCATGCTAATATGCCCGGCCAGATGTGGGCGGTCTGTTCTGCGCCTGATTTTGACTTGGGGGCGGCGACATTTCCAGCATCAGGTCGAGCGGGGCTTTGGCCGCCAGTCGTTCCTGCTCACTGATCTCAATGGTCGGCGTAAGATCACGCAGACAATCACGTAGTTTTTCCAGCGTGTTGAGCGCCATAAACGGGCATTGGTTACAATTACATTCCCCGTCCATCCCGGGCGCACCGATGAAAGTTTTTTCCGGTGATGATTTCTGCATCTGATGAATGATGCCGGGCTCAGTGGCGATGATGAAAGTCTCCGCGTCATGGTCCAGCACATATTTCAGGATCGATGAGGTCGAACCCACATGATCGGCATGATTCAGGATATGGGCCGGACATTCCGGGTGGGCGGCAACAGGGGCGTCTGGATGCTCAGTCTTCAGCTTGATCAGCTCTTTTTCGGAAAATTGTTCATGGACAATGCACGAGCCGGGCCACAGCACCATATCACGATTTGTTTCCTTGGCCAGATAACCGCCCAGATGTTGATCAGGGGCCAGCAGGATTGGCCGATCCTCAGGAATCTGGTCAATGATATGGCGGGCATTGCTGGAAGTGATGATAATATCAGAATGGGTTTTGACCGCCGCCGAACAGTTGATATAGGTCAGGCTGATATGGTCGGGATATTTGGCCCGAAAGGCGGCAAAATCATCGGGCGGGCAACTGTCTTCCAGCGAGCATCCGGCGTCCATATCGGGCAGAACCACAGTCTTTTCGGGGCTGAGGATTTTGGCAACCTCTGCCATGAAACGCACGCCGCAGAATACGATCACATCCGCATCTGTGGACGCGGCCTTGCGCGACAAATCGAGGCTGTCACCGACAAAATCCGCCAGATCCTGTATTTTGCCATCCTGATAATAATGGGCGAGGATCACGGCATTCTTTTCCACCCGCAGCCGATTGATTTCTTCCAGCAGTTCGGCGTCTGTGGGACCAGCATTTCCCGTCAAGGGTATCGACATATTCATTCCTGACCAGACAAAATTATATCCTATAGATGGTGGTTTAACTTCTGCTGTCAAGCTTGGCAAGATCATTCATGGAATTCTGCCTTTTCCGGGATGCGGGTGAAGGAAATCTTGCTGCCGGTATAGCGCGACATGGGGCAGGGCAGAGCACCGACCACAATGGTATCCAGACCATATTTTTTGTTGATCAGGTCCATGGCCAGCGACAGGCGGTTGTGCTTTTGCTGTTCACGGGCAACAGGATCATTCAGGGCGGCAAACATATCCGGCATCATGTCATCCTCATGAACCAGACCATAAAGGGCAACGGAAATCTGCCGGATGCGGTCAGAGTTTTTTACCCTCGATATATCATCCCATAAGCTGTTCAGGGCTTTCAGGAAGGTATAATTATTCTGGGCAAAGGGCAGTTTGGTATATTTTTGCCAGCGTGACGGCTCCCCCCTGACATCAAAACGCACATAAAGATTGTAAAAACTGGCATAAAACCCGAGCCTGCGCATACGGGTCACCGCCTTTACTGTCAGCCTGCGGGCGACCATGCGGGCCTTGGATCGCGGGCGCATACGCGGGCTGAGCACATGACTGTGGCCGACAGTATGACGTTTTGTTTCTGGCGGCTCGGCCACTTCAACCCCGTGCAGCGCATACCAGAAACGCTCGCCCTCCACACTATGCCAGATTTTACGCACATGTTTTGGCTCAAGATTCCAGAAATTCTCCACATTGGTGATACCCACATCCCGAAGCCGCTGTTCCATGCGCCGACCAATACCGGGCAGATCCCGCAAGGATAAATGGAGCAGACGGCCCGGCAATTCATGGGCCTCCAGCACGGTCAGGCCATCGGGTTTTTGCAGATTACCCGCCACCTTGGCCAGAAAATGGTTGGGGGCGATACCGATGGAGCATTTCAGGTAAAGACCCACATTATCGGCAATGCCCTGTTTGATGTCTCTGGCGATGGCGATGGCATTATCCTTGTTCTGTTCCGGCCCGATCAGGCGGCAGGCGACCTCATCAATGGAACAGACCTTGGTCAGCGGAATATGGTGGTCAATCTCCGTCATGATCTGATGATGAAAATCCACATATTTATCATGGCGGGCCGGCACCACCAGCAAGCCGGGGCAGAGTTTTTTTGCCTCATAGATCATGGTACCGGTTTTAATGCCGAACGCCTTGGCTTCATAGCTGGCAGCGATGGCACAGGTGCTGTCAGTGCCGGAGGTGGGCACAACCGCAACCGGCCTGTCACGTAAGCGCGGTTGCAACTGCTGCTCCACACTGGCAAAATAGCTGTTCAGATCAATATACATCCAGCGCAGCGCGGTCGGGATTTTCAACATATTCTTTTGAGTCTCTCATAAAAGAAGGGGCGGTAGTATAGACTCAAAATGTAGAACAAAACAAGAACAAAAATTAAAAGACAGTAAATACCCCGTCCTTATCCATACTGCCCTCACAGGTCACTTGTCCGTTATCTGCCATATGGATCAGGTGGGACAGGACCGAGCTTGCGGCGGCGGGATGGAGGTAGGTGGGGATGTCGCTATAGATGGCAGTGACCATCTGCGGGATGTTTGTATTTCCGGCTTTTATGGCTTCTAAAATTTGTCGTTCCCGATCGTGGCGGTGGGCGATCAGGGCTTTGACGAATGGTTTTGGGTTTTCGATCGGGGCGCCATGGGTCGGGTAATAGGTCTTGTCATCCCTGTCCAGCAGCTTCTCCAGACTTGCCAGATAATCTTTCATATCGCCGTCGGGCTGAGAGACCACTGAAGTTGACCAGCCCATGACATGATCGCCAGTGAACAGGGCACGCTCTTCGCGCAGTCCAAAACACAGATGGTTGGACAGATGGCCGGGGGTGTGGACCACGTCCAATGTCCAGCCGTCCCCTTCGATCACATCACCATCGTGCAATATATGGTCGGGCGCGAAATTCTGATCGCGACCTTCTTCGGCGTGATTATCCACATCAGCCTGATCGCCAGTGTCAAAGGCATAAATCTCCGCCCCCGTAGCCAGCTTTAACGGATGGGCCGCCGGGGAATGATCCACATGATTATGAGTAACCAAAATATGACTGATCTCCAGCGTCTCCAGAAATTTCTCCAGCCCGTGAATATGGGACGCAATAGCCGGGCCGGGATCAATAATCACCACCTTTTCAATACCTACAATATAAGTGCCGGTGCCATGAAAGGTAAACGGCGACGGGTTGGGGGCCACGAGTCGACGGATCAGGGGGCTAACTTGCGTGATTTCACCATACTCAGGTGAAAAATTTTTATTAAATTCAAGCATATTTCTTTAATCTGTTTCTATTTATTAAGAATAATCGACAATAAATTTTGATTTATCCCACTTTAAAGCAATTATTTGTTAGGTATGGTATAATGACCTCTGTTGATCATAACAGTATTTTATGAGGTGTGCCATGTCATCTACGGCGTATGAAAACGTGGGGGGAGTGCGCGAGCACGGGGGGAGCTCAAGTAGCGAGCTTGCGAGCGATAGAACCCCCCATCAAAAAAAGAGAGGTTTTGCCACCCGCGCTATTCATTCCGGGCAAGACAAGAGTGATCCTTACGGTGCCTTGAACTCACCAATCTATATGACATCCACCTTTGAATTTGACACGGCGGAGCAGGGCGGGGCGCGGTTTGCCGGAGAAGAAGGCGGCTATATCTATACCCGCCTTGGCAATCCCACATTGAATGAGCTGGAACAGAATCTTGCCGGTCTGGAGGGGGCCGAAGCCTGTCTTACAGTAGCATCTGGCATGGGAGCGATCACCAGCGTGTTCTGGACTTTTGTGGCACCTGGCGATGAAATTCTGGTGGATGAGACTTTATATGGCTGTACCTTTGTATATTTTCGTCATGGGCTGGACAGATTTGGCATTAAGGTGCGCCATGTGGATATGCGCAATCCTGAAAATATTGCCCGTGAGATTTCCGACAAGACAAAAATCATCTATTTTGAAACGCCCGCTAATCCCAATATGCGCCTTGTGGACATCAAGGCCATTGCTGATATTGCCCATAATGTGGGGATAAAGGTGGTGGTGGACAATACTTACGCGACGCCGTACCTGCAAAATCCCATTGCGCTCGGGGCTGATATAGTGGTCCATAGTGCCACCAAATATCTCGGTGGCCACGGTGATCTGATGGCGGGGGTTATCCTGTCCAGTGCCGAAGATATGGAGCAGATCCGCTATGTGGGGCTGAAGGATATGACCGGGGCAGTCCTGTCACCCATGAATGCCTTCCTGATCACCCGGGGACTTAAAACCCTTGAGCTGCGCATGGAGCGGCATTGTGATAATGCGGAAAAAATCGCTGAGCTGCTGGAAGCCAGCCCCAAGGTGGAGAAAGTATTTTTCCCCGGCCTGCCGTCTTTTGAGCAATATGAACTGGCCAAGACCCAGATGCGGCGGTTTGGTGGTATGATCGCTTTTGAGCTGACCGGTGGCCATGATGCGGGCCTGAAATTCTTAAACTCGCTGGAAATGTGCAAGATTGCCGTCAGCCTCGGTGATGCGGAAACACTGGTCGAGCATCCCGCCTCCATGACCCATTCCACTTATGAGCCTGAAGAACGTGCCAGATTTGGTATTACCGAAGGACTGGTCAGGATTTCTGCCGGACTGGAGAATGCCGACGACATATTGGCCGATATTGAGCAGGCTTTGGCAGGGGTATAATTTTTTTCATTAATCGCGTTTAGGGTTTGCAGGCAATAGGGGTTTGAGTTAGTCTCCCTTAACTCGGTGGCAGAATAGTGGTCTGGACCAATATACCGCTTCCGGGTTCTTGGTTGAAAATATTGGTCCCCATTCTATGAAAGCTGCTAAGGGAAACGTCTCTTTTCCAACCCGTATCCTGAAATCTCCGGCCGGCAGGCTCATTGCCCGGCCCTGGTTTGATAGATGTGTTTTATATTTTCTCAAAAGCTGGTTTTTTCCCTTGTCAAGGCTGTGGGCTGCTGCCCGGGCCGCCGAAGGCGATGTGGACAGATTTATTGAACAGGTTCCGCTATCAACACCTGGCAGAAGACAGCGTCGACAAATTGCAAAAGCATTATATTATTTTGACCGGGCGCGGCTGAAGGCCTTTTCCACGGAGAAATTATGGCATGACTATTTCTTTGGCAAAGAGAGTGTTGCTGAAGAAAGACTGCCCATAGTAGAGGAAATGAGGCTGGATAACCGCTCTGACTATAATATGACCCGCAAGTATTTTATGCCGCTGAGAAAGTTGGTGAAAACATCTGTTCAGGTGTCGCCACCATCGCCGGAAGAGGTGGCGGAACGTTATGGCCCCATGGGCGAAAAGCTGGACCAATTATACAGCTTGCCGGAAATATTTCCAGAAGTTGAGGTTTCGCGCACACTGCCGACCAGACTCGGTAGCGATTACTGGATACGGTTTAGTTCACCCTCAGCAGAAATGAATGATCTTGTTTATGCCCGTATTTACGAACCCGCTGGTGTAAAAAATCCGCCAACACTTGTATTTGGCCATGGTATCTGTGTAGAGACAGACCATTATCATCAAATACTGGATGAGGTCAGCACCCTTGTCCATATGGGCATCCGGGTTATAAAGCCAGAAGCCCCCTGGCACGGCAGAAGGGTACTGCCCGGTCATTTTGGCGGTGAACAGCTACTGTCTGCCATTCCCCGCAGCATGATAGATTTTATGGCGGCTCAGCTTAAGGAATGGGCGACAATAATAAACTGGAGCCGTACCACCAGCAGTGGATCCCTTGCCATTGGCGGCAGCAGCCTGGGGGCGCAAAGTGCAAAATTCATTGCCGACAGAGCGCGAGACTGGCCGGAATATTTACAGCCGCAAGCCCTGTTTATTGCGGCTCACTGTGGCCATGCAGCAGAAACAGCACTGGAAGGTACCCTGTCGGACATCTGGAATCTTGGTGATGCCATGAAAGCAAAGGGCTGGCACCGGGAACTGGAGCGTGCCTGGCTCGACAGACTAGACCCCAGGGCAAAACCCTGTGTACCGGGGCATAATATCGTCAGTGTCACCGGGGTGTGTGATAACGTGACCCCGGCCCCCTCTGCTGACAAGCAGATGGACAATTGGCAGGTGCCGCCTGAAAATCGTTTTATTTATCAGAGAGGTCATTTCACCATTCCGTTAGGGATTATCAATAATGCGGCCCCCCTTGAAAAACTGGCCGAAATATTACAAAGTGAAACTGCAAAAAAATAACGGGAGCGAAGGATGTCAGAAATAGTTGAATTAAAATTTTGGCATTATCTTGTTCTGTTATTGCTCGCCATCTACGGCCTGTTACAGCTTATCATCCTGCCACTCATCCAGAGTTTCATTTATCGGCGTTTTCAGGCCACCGAGAGAAAGGTTAATAAAGAACTGGATTTTGGCCTGCCCACCTATGCCCTTGCTACGCGAAGGCTATGGCTGGATCGGTTGCGCACTGATGTGGCCGTACAGAAAGTCATCACTGAAATAATTAATGAGGGGGAGATTTCAGAACATGAAGTGAGGAAAACTGCCCTAAAATATGCCGATGAAATTGTGCCGTCTTTCAACGCTTTCTTTTATTTTCGCATTGGTTACTGGGTAACAAAATTTTCTTTACATCTGCTATATTGGGTGAGGGTTGGCTATAATACAGAACAAAATTATGATAGTATCCGTAAAAATGATTGTGTGGTTCTGGTCTCAAATCACCGATCCAATTTTGATGCCTTACTGTTGATGCACTGGACCTCTCACCGTGCCCCCATTTCTTATGCTGCTGGCGAGTGGGCGCTGGCATTTCCGATCCGGCAAATTTTACATGCCTTTGGATTTTGTATCATTTCACGAAAACGAAGTGGTGATAGGCTCTATCACTGTTTATTGAAACGTTATGTTTTCCTGTCAACGTCTCAATGTGTACCCCAGGGACTTTTCCTTGAAGGCGGCTTGTCCCGGGATGGTAAAATGCGCGATCTCAGGCTTGGGCTGACCAACTATCTGATGCGGGCCAATGGGCATGGCAACTGTAAAGACATCCTGTTTATTCCATCAGCGGTTAATCACGACAGAATTCCGGAGTTTAAAAGCCTGATTGCCCATCAGGACAAGGGCTTTAAAAACAAGGGTGCTTTTTATTCCCTCTATTCCCTGATACGTTTCATGGCCACGGTGGTTACTTATATGATGCCGCGCCGTCACAAACCCTTTGGTTATTCCTGCGCTAATTTTGGCAAGGCAGTATCGCTTAACGCCTGGCAAAAGAAAAATAAGATTGATTTTAATAAACTGCCCGATGCCGAGCGCCGTGAAATGATTGGTAAATTTGGTCAGGAGCTTGCCGAGAAAATTGACAAACTTATTCCGGTTCTTCCCACCAATATAATTGCACAGGTATTTAAAGAAAACACGAAATTTCCACTCTCAGAAATAGAATTAAAAACCAGATCGATTGTTCTGGTGGAAAAACTAAAAAAGGAGGGCGTTTCGGTCTTTCTGCCCAAAAATGACGAGGACTATGCGTTAAGTCAGGGGATATATATCCTTATCCGTGAAAAAATCATTTATCCAACCGGTGACGGACGTTACAAGCTGGTAAAAAATACCGAGAAATCACTTACCTATTACAGCAATTTAATTTCAGCTTACTCGCTGCCGTGAAACCGACAGTCATCCGGCACTGACGATGCATCACTGTATTTCTTAAGAAAATTATAGCCCGATGCCAAAGATTAATGCTATGTTTAGTGTTTATTGCTATCGTAGGGCTTAGTTCATAGGGTATAATTCACAGGGCATAGTTTTAGAGTGAGTTAAATTATGACTTTTCGCAGAGCAAATCTGACTTTGATTGCCATAATGGTAGTTATTGCCGTGACTATCTCGGGTGTGACTTTGGCCGCATTATATCAAACAGCATTCGAACAAACCCGTCAAAATCTGATCAGCACCGCCCGCAGCCAGGCTTATTTGATGGAAGCAGTTGCCAGATTCGATCAGAAATATAGCTCTGATTTCCCTGAAGGATCGAAAGCCGCCACATTATCACAAATCGACAATGCTTTTAAATCAGAAGGAAATATTGGTGAAACCGACGAATTTCTTCTGGGCCACAGGGTGGGCGATAAAATAGTATTTTTATCGATCGCATCAAATGAGGGTGCTGTGGTTCCCGCTGCTGTGCCCTTTGCCGGCTCTTTTGACTTGCCCATGCGCCGGGCGCTCAACGGCGAAGAAGGTGTTATGGAGGGGCTGGATTATGATGGTGTTCCGGTATTGGCAGCTTATCAGTATGTTGACATTCTCGACTTTGGTATTGTTTTCAAGATTGATATTGCGGAGATTCGTGCTCCTTTTTTGAAAACTGGCGGCGTCCTTGTATTATTTTCGGTGTTTCTGATAGCCGGTGGCTCAGCTTTATTCTTCCGCATCAGCAATCCCATGATTCGTCGGATTAGGGAAAGTGAGCATCGCTACCGGCATATGGTTGAAAATACCAGGGTTATCGCCTGGGAACTTGATCTCAAAAACTTTCGCTTTACCTATGTTTCTCCCCATGCGGAGGAGTTGTTGGGATACAAGATAGAGGAATGGAAAGCAGAAAATTTCTGGCCGGATCATATTCACCCTGATGATCGCGAAGGCGCAGTTACTTTGTGCGCCGGGGCTACAAAGGCAGGCAAAGATCATGATTTTGAATACCGAATGCTCAAGTCAGACGGAACTTATATCTGGATGCGTGATATTGTTACAGTCAATATGGCAGCAGACGGATCCCCTGTTTCACTGAGCGGATTTCTGGTCAATATAGATGATGAAAAGCGTAACAAGGAAGAATTAATATCCAGTGAGGCGCGTTATGAAAGAGCGGTAGCAGGTACACATGATGGTATCTGGGACTGGAATGTTAATACTGGTGATGTCAGTTTCTCCTCGCGCTGGGCAGAAATTTTGGACTATGAAGTTAGCGATCTCGAACCTATTGCAGAAACATTTACAAATCTTGTTCATCCCGATGACAAGAAGCTTGTCTCGACCCGTACTCAGGCCCATTTTGACCATGACAAGCCCTATGACATCGAATTTCGCATGCGCAATAAAAACGGGCAATATATCTGGGTACAATCAAAAGGCAGTGCTGTCCGGGATCAGGATGGCAAGCCCATCTTTATGGCGGGTGCGATCACGGACATTACCAATCGCAAACTGAATCAGGTAAAATTGCTCAAAAGCGAGCAAAATCTGGCGATCACCCTGAATTCCATTGGTGATGCAGTGATCACCACCGATGCGGATGGTTGTGTCACCCGGATGAATGCTGTGGCGGTGGCCCTCACAGGCTGGTCATTTCAGGCAGCTCACGGACTACCCTTAAAAACCATCTTTCCTATCATCGATGTCACAACCCGGGAACCAATTCAAAATCCGGTGGAGAAAGTATTGGCCTCCGGCGATACCGTTTATCTCAGCAATCACACCACGCTGATTGCCAAGGATGGGAGCGAATATCAGATTTCTGACAGTGCCGCGCCAATTCGTGGTGACGATGACAAGATACTTGGTATGGTGCTGGTATTTAATGATGTGACAGAAGCCTATCATCTGCGCGAGAAGGCAAAAGCGATACAGGATCAATTACAGAGCCTGTTTGATGATATGCAGACAATGGTGGCTATCACAGCACCTGATGGCACTATAGAATTTATCAACAAGTTGCCATTAAGAATGTCAGGCCAGAAGCAGGAAGATGTTATCGGCAAAAAAATGTGGGATTGTTCTTGGTGTAATTATGACCCAGATGTTCAGAAAATGGTTCAAGATGATTGTATTCGGGCGCAAGCCGGAGAGATTGTTCATCGGGATTTGCAAATGGCCACTACTGAAGGTTTAAGTTGGGCAAGTTATATTATCCATCCGGTGAATAATGAAGACGGTCAGGTTATCCAACTACTTCACGAAGGGCGGGATATAAGCTACCGCAAAAAAATGGAAGATGGTTTAATAACTGCCAAAGAAGAAGCAGAGCATGCCAACATCGCCAAATCTGAATTTCTCGCCAGCATGAGCCACGAGCTGAGAACACCACTTAACGCTATTATGGGCTTTGGCCAGATGTTGCAATATAATCCCAAGGAAGGGCTTTCAAAAAAACAGAATGAATATGTGGACAATATTCTGACCGGGGGCAATCATCTGTTAAATCTCATTAACGAGATACTTGATTTGTCGCAGATTGAAGCAGAACAGGCGGCTATTTTCCTCGAAGAAGTTGATGCCGGGGACATCATTAAAAATAGTATATCCCAGATTTTCCCCCTTGCTGAGACGAAGGGAATAAAGTTCATTAATCAGGTTGAAATGGGTATCGATGATCTTCTTCGCACTGACCAGAAGCGGTTTAAACAGATTATGATTAATCTTTTGTCCAATGCGGTCAAATATAATGTTGATGGGGGTACGATAACTGTAGACTGCCAAAAAACACAAGCAGGATTCCTGCATATATCTGTCAAGGACACGGGTATTGGCATAGTAGAACAGGATCATGCAAATATTTTCAAAATATTTCAACGACTGGGCAGTAGCTCTGAGATAGCTAGAGAAGGCACCGGTATTGGACTCTCTATTTGCAAACTTCTCACCGAACAAATGGGCGGGCGCATCGATTTTGAAAGCGCTTTAGGCGAGGGAAGCACATTCTGGGTTGAATTGCCTCTGGCATCAAACAAAAACATACTCATCTGGAGCGACAATCTGCGGGTTGGTGTCGATGCCATAGATAAAGATCACCAGGTCATCATTGCACTCAACAATAAAATTTCCAGCGAATTTTGTGAGGAAGCAGAATTGAATGATATCATCCTGGAGATCGTCGAATATACCCGGTATCATTTCAGTCGTGAAGAAGTAATCATGGAAATTTGTGGTTATCCCGACCTGAAAGAACATCGGGGTCGCCATCAAAAACTTATTACCAAAGTGAACAATCTGGCCGACGATTGGCGCAAGGATAATGACCCTGAAATCCGCCAACAGCTTTGCCATTTCCTGCGGGACTGGTGGATTGGCCACATCATGAAAGTTGACACCGAAATAGTGCAATATACCAAAGGCAAGAAACAGGAAATTCGTCAGGCCCTGAAAAATATTAAATAATATTAATGGACTGATCTGTCACTGTGGAGCCTGGCTGCACGTTGCGACAGGATAATTGCAATGCCGCCCAATGTTGCCGCAGTTGCCAGCAACAGGCGCATGGTTAATGGTTCTCCCAGAAAGATAACACCCCCTAAAGTCGCTATCGCAGGTACAGAAAGCTGAACCGCTGCTGCCCGTGTGGCAGACAGCCGGGGCAGGGCGGCATACCAGATGACATAGCCGCAGCCCGAAGTGATTGCACCCGACGTTACCGCCAGAGCCAGACCAGTCAGAGAGCTACTGAAGTCCGGTAAGAAATACAGGCTGACCATCACAACGAGGGGAACTGAACAGACAAAATTTCTTGCGGTGCCGTGAAGAGGATTTGCTGATCCCCTGCCTGATAATGAATAATATCCCCAGGAAATTCCGGCAATAGCCATGAGGATGGCCCCGAGAGGGTCAGGGGCTGCGATACCCGGAGAGAGCAGATAAATCAGCCCCAAAATTGCCACAGCCAGCCCGGCCCAGGACAGCAGTGAGAAATGCTCGCCCCCGCGCAGAGCAACAATAAACATGGTCAGCTGGACGGCACCAAAGAGTATCAATGCCCCGGTACCAGCACTCAGCGACACATAGGCAAAAGAGAAGAAAGCCATATAGATAAACAGCATAATGGCGGTGCGCCAGTTGGTTTTTGTGCCAGCATCAGGTTTTTGGCGAAACATTACGATCAGACTTAACATCACAGCCCCGGAAATTACTCTGACAGTGGTAAAAGTTGCGGCATCAATAAGCTCTGCGCCCAAGGCCAAGCGGCAAAGCAAAGAGTTGGCCGCAAAGGCAATCATGGCCGTTATGGTCAAAAATACAGTTTTTGCTGAATAATTTATTTCATGATTTGACAATACTTCGCCTCCCTGATCTTCAAAGGCACGATAGAGTATTTTTGTGGCAACGAGAAATTATAAACACCGCCGCGCTTTTTATTTCAGGTTATTATTTTTCACTTGAATATTCATTAACAACAAGGACAGGTAAAAGTTTTGGAATTTCTTGCAGATATTATTAATAACCGCCATAATAAGCGGCCTAACAAAGGGGCTGATTAAATGCATTTTTTTAAAACATTTATTTCTGTTGCACTTCTTTTATTCAGTGGCTTTTCTGCCTGGGCTGAAGAGTTAGGCATTGATTATCACGTTCATATCCAGTCCCCGGAAATGGGAAAATTATTGGGCCAGTTTTGTGGCACCTTAGCTAAATGTAAGGCCGAGGATTTAAAGGATGGATCAACCATCGAGAGTTTGTTGCCAACTCTGGAAAACTCACGATTCAACAGAGCCGTGATTATGTCCGTTGGTTATATGGGAGGTATGCCTGAATTTAAAATGGATAATCAGGCGCAAAAAAACCTGACGCGCAATGAAAATAAATATATTGCAGATCAAGTCGCGCAGTCAGAGAAATTATTTGGTTTTTTTAGTGTGAACCCACTGGCGGACTATGCTCTGGACGAGGCCCGATACTGGATGAAGTCCGGCGGACATGATGGCCTGAAACTCCATTTTGCAAATTCGGCTGTTGATCTTCTGAATCCCGATCATGTTGCTAATATTCAGGCTTTGTTTGAAGTGGTCGATAAAGATGAAATGACCATTATGATTCACCTGCGAACCCGCAATCCTGAGTATGGCGCCAAAGATGTGGCCGTCTTTATCAATGACCTGTTGCCCCATGTTTCAAAGGCCAAAATCATTATCGGCCATGGGGCGGGATGGGGCGGCTATGATGAGGCAACTGATCAGGCATTAGATGCTTTTATTGAAGGTTTTAAGGACGGTAGTATCGATCCATCTCGTGTATATATGGGTGTTGGTGCCGTTATTATGCCGGGTTTACCACAAGAAAGAACGGATATATTCTTAAAAAAGTTCCGGTCGATAAAAAAAGAAAACTGGATTTTTGGCAGTGATTGGTCACCGGGGTTATCCCCGCTTGATCCCGTATCATATTTGGCGACCTTACGGGAGGCTGGATTGACCGATGAGGAAGCCCAAAAGCTCATTTCCAATCAATTACCATTTGTCAAATAGGCAGCAAAGATTGTTTGTTAAGTAATACCAGCATAGTCTTCAATGGAAAAGAGCTCACCAACCATATTAGAACAATGGACTACTGTATATTTTATCTTGACTCTATTAGCCGCAATATGCAGATATGCCTTCAGATGAACACTGGCTGGCAAGGGTAAAGGTGTGTTCTGAGGACAGAAAATTCAGGTATGAGCCATCACAATTATGCAACATTAGCCCGGAAAAAATTACGATGCAGCCAGAAGATGCGGAGATAGTATTTCATATTCAAATGGGAGATTCGTGGAACTTTTGCCCGAGATAATCGTCTAATAAATAGTAGAACAAGGAAAAAGATGATGAAACATAAAATATATATACTTGGTGTAATTCTCAGCCTTTGTAGCGTAAGTATGGCACAGGCGGCTACGGACATTCATTGTGGGTATGTTCTGGATGTGGAAGCAAAAAAGCTGCGCCCCAACCAGCATATTCTGGTGGAAGATGGGCGTATCACCGCGATAGGTTCTACTGTGAACGCACCAGCGGCTGCCGATAAAATTAACCTGTCCGACCGCTATTGTGCGCCCGGGCTAATGGATGCCCATGTCCATCTTTTTCTTGATTTGACCGGCAAAACCGGCGATCAGGCAACGCCTACCCAATCAAGTGCCTATAACGCCTTGATGGGGCTGAGGAACGCCCAGATATTGTTGAATTCAGGCTTCACAACAATTCGTATTCCTGGCGATATGGATTATCATTATGCCGGGATCGAGTTACGCAATGCCATCAATCGGGGGGAATTTACCGGTCCGCGCATGTTGGTTGCCCCTCATCCTATTTCCCCGCTCGGTGGTCATGGTGACTTAAATTCCTATGCACCTGATTTGCCTGTCGAACTAAAAGGCGTTCTTATAGCAGACGGCGTTGATGAGATACGCAAAGCTGTGCGCCGGGAAATCAAATATGGTGCCGACTGGATCAAGATTATGGCAACAGGCGGGGTCATGAGCCAGAATGATGATCCAACAGTTGCGGCTTATACCCAGGAAGAATTAAACGCTTTTGCCGATGAAACCCACCGCCATAAGAAAAAAATCACCGCCCATGCTATTGGAGAATCTGGTATTCGCATGGCGGTTGAGGCCGGCTTTGACAGTATTGAACATGCGACAATGCTGTCAGAGAATACCGCAAAATTGATGGCGAAGAAGGGCACAATTTATGTGCCGACACAATATGTGGTCGACTGGATTATGGCAATAGGCGAACAGGGTGGAATATCGGCTAATAATTTCGCCAAAGCCAAGCAGGTTTCGGTACAGCATGATCAGGCGATAAAGCTTGCCTATAAGCATGGTGTAAAAATGGTGCTGGGGTCCGATCCAATCTTCCCCATGGATGAGGCAATACGTGAATTTAGTGCTATGGCTAGGCGTATACCCGACAATTGGTATGTGTTGCAGACCGGAACCATCAACAGCGCACAGATGCTAGGTCTTTCCGATCAGATCGGCAGCCTGAAAGTGGGTAAGCAGGCGGATATTGTCGCCATGCCGAATAATCCCATAACGGATATGAAAAACATAGAGAATGTTGGTTTTGTCATGAAGGGCGGCATAGTGGTTCGTAACGACTACTGATGGTCGGCTAGTAAGGGGAATAACATGAATATGGAAACTATTGGATGGCCAGTAAATCTACCATAATGATTATTTTGTTGAACATCTAATTGGGGCAATACCGCCGCAAGATGTCACAATCATCCAGAAACCACGAAAAAGAAATTAAACAAAAAAAACGGGATTTGAATATGAACAGGCTTTTGTATATTTGCAGTGCAGTAATAGCACTAGTTATCGCACTCACATCATGCAGTGAAACGGACCAGAAGGCAGACATTTCTGCTAAGAAAGATGCATCGGTAAAAATTCAAACCCTGGCCGATGATATATGGGCAGATATGCTTGCCGGGTATTCCACATCCATGTGGCAATCTGCTACTTACCTGCGCTTGCAGGAAGGATTGCCCATACATGAATTCGAGGACATTACCCTAGAAAAATATCATAAGGGTCAGAAAAGAGCCGCAGAATTGCGGCAACGGCTGGCAACAATCGACGCTACCCAACTGACTGGTGATGACCTGATTACTTATGAAATTCTTGTCTTTGAATTAAAGGATATTGGGGCTAATGATGACGATTACTGGCTGACATTTGATCTTTCTGCTTATGTTGGCCCCTACCTATTTCAGTATGACCAACAGGCCTTAGCCGTACAGAAGATCACGGATAAGGCATCTACTGATCATTATCTGATGCTTGTTGGTGAATTTGCCGACATGATTGATCAATTGCTGGCCAAAACTCTGGGACAGATGGAGCGGGGTATATATATGCCCCGCCCTGCACTGCCTGCCGTGCGGGCAACTTGGTCCGGCATGAGTTTGGCAGTACCTGATGTAATCCGTGTGGCGGATGAACGGCTGTATGACTTACCTGAAAATGAAAAAGACGCCTTTAACCGCGATCTTGAAAAGTTGATTGAGAGTCGTGTCACGGCAGGGTTTGACGCCCTGCTTGCGGTCATTGGCGATGATTATGAGGCCAAGGCACCGGAGGCTGTTGGAATTGGTCAATATCCAGGTGGGGCTGAGGTATATAAACGTAATGTTAGAAAGGAAACCACGCTCGATCTGACACCAGAGGAAATTCATCAACGTGGCAAAAAAGCGGTTGCGGAAATTTCTGCCCGCATGAAAGATATTAGGGATGAGTTGGGTTATAAGGGGTCAGCAAAGGATTTTATTGATCAGCTTAAAACCGATACCCGTTTTATCGCCCAAACACCGGCAGAGGTAGAAGCGCGTTATATGGGTTTTATTCGCCGGATTGAACCAAAACTGGATGCTTATTTTAAATATCAGCCAAGGGCACCTTATGGGGTTAAGCGCTTGGCACTGGCGTCTGAGGCAGGTATGACCTTTGGCTATTACAGCCCCCCAACGGCATCAGAACCCACGGGATATTATAATTACAATGGCTCTGATCTTGCCAACCGCAGTCTGATTGGTGCCGGTCCGCTAATCTACCATGAATTGTTGCCGGGCCATCATTTTCACATTGCCACCCAGGCAGAGAATGAGACATTGCAGCCTTACCGCAAGAAATACAGCGTTGGAGCCTATACGGAAGGCTGGGCCGAATATGCTGCCAGTCTTGGCATTGAGATGGGTATGTATGAAACACCTTATGAAATGTATGGCCGTTATATCATGGAAATGTTTCTGGCAACCCGATTGGTGGTCGATACGGGCATGAATGCTTTTGGCTGGTCGCTGGAAGAAGCCCGAGCCTATATGCTTCAATATGTGTTCCATTCTGAGGTGGAGATTGCGTCAGAGACCCTGCGTTATTCCACAAGTATTCCGGGGCAGGCGTTAAATTATCGTATTGGTTATGAAAAACACTGGGAACTGCGGCGGCGGGCCGAAGCTGCACTTGGCGATAAATTTGATATTCGGGACTATCATAATGTTGTTCTGTCGGATGGTGCCAAACCGCTTACAGTGCTTGAAGCCAAGGTAGACCGCTATATCGAAGCGGCAATGGTGGAATAGAGAAAACTAAATGGCCTTAACATCGCTGCAACCTTGCCAAGAATAATAGGAAATACCTCTACATCTGGTTACATTATATTTTTTTATATGTTTATTATGAAACCTGCCTAGATGAAATATTAAAGGGAATATTATTTCAGCGAAATTAATCTTCTCCTTATATTATTATTTTGCTATCATTACGGTCGTAAGAATGGAAGCATGGCCGTAATTATAAAAAGTTCGATTCAACAAAACTCGCCAAATTTTCCCGCTTACAAACATACTGACTTCTATTGAAGTATCTATGTGGGGAGTATTTATGACCAAAAAAATAGTGCAGCTTTTAACATCTATATTGCGACAAAGTCCTTTGTTTAAAAAGGCTATGCAAACTGTAATCATTGTTATTTTTTCAACATCACCTGTAGTTGCTCAGGATGGTGCGCCGCCCAAAGCCGGGTCTATTGATGATATATTGAGCATCGGTGCCTTTGCTAACTCCGCTTATATGCGGGGCAATGACTTATTACAGTCCGGTGATACCCTGACCGCGATCACCATGCTAGAACTTGCCCTCAACAAAGCGCCGGACAAACTTTTGTACCGGCAAACGCTGGCCGAAGCTTATCTGGGCTTACAGACCGAAACCGGTGTCGCCATGGCATTGGAGCAATTTACCACCATCGTAAAGCAAAGCCCTGCTAACCGGTCGGCTATGGCCGGGCTTGTACAGTCGGCTGTGTTGCTTGATCGCCCGGTTCTTGCCATTGAAACCCTGGAAAAACAGTTTCTTGGGTCAGGCGGCAAGATTGATATGACGGTGCTGACCGATCTTGCAGCCCTGTATCTTTCGGCGAATATGGCGGACCGGGGAATCGCCACTTTAAATCGCGCCTTGCCCCACGCCAAAGACCCGGTGGCTATTCAGTTGATGCTGGCAAGCTTCTATCAGGTCAAGGGCGACATGGATAATGCAAAATCAACTCTGATAAAAGCTGAAAGTAACATTGCACCCGGCTCGGCTGCTGCAACCATGATCATAAATCTTAAAAAACGCTGGCGCATTGAATGATGTGGCTTAAACGACATATCAGGCAATTCCGTGTCCCCGCGGTTGCATTATTACTGCTGGCGGTTGTCGGTCCTATTTTCGCCCAAACGCCGCCGACAGCGGCCCTGCTTCAGCCAGCTTTTGTCGATGTTCATGTCCTGCGTGTGGAAATGTGGCAACAGCGGCAAATTCTTACGGTCGATGATCTGAAAATGGCTAAGGATGCCGCGATTGACCTTGAAAAAGGCAGTCGGAAAAAAGTGGTTGAATATGTTAATCAGCGGCTTAGGGACAAAGGACTGAATAAAGCCGTACCAAGCGGCACGCCGCCCCATTCACAGGGATCATCAGGTATTTTGACCGACATTGATGATACCTATGCCACACTCGCGGACTCAAAAGCTGCCGCCAAAGAGTTTCAGGACATGGGCTATACGGTTGAATGGAATACGGATACAGATTTTTCAGTCAAGGAACTGGATTATACCGGTTTTAGTGAAGAAACGATAACCTATAAACCGGGCTCGGCGGAAGAATAAAGGGCACTGGAGCGGGCCGCTCGCTTCGAAGATAAAGTGGGCTCGGTTGGCGGGCAGGAATGGATTGAAGGTGTCGTCAAGCCGGGAGGCAAACTGGAAGGTCTGAAATCGGAAAGGGTCGCATTGGCGGAAGCACTGGATGATGTGGACCTGCCTGATGATCTGCGTCAGCGCAAGCTGGCCCGTATTGCCGAACTTGACGATGAAGTTGCTCTTGTCACGAGAAAGATTGAAGCCGCCGTGGTCAATGATATGCACGGTTTCAACACTGATATGATGAAAAAGGGTCTACATCATATGGACCCGGCCAATTGGTGCCCACCGCAAGTTCGCTTCAAATGTATGGAAGAACCGCGTCAGGCAGCAAAGGCGGCCCATCGTATTTTATCCAACACTGTTAAGAACCCCACGGCGGAACAGATCGCCCGCATGGATGAGCTAAAGGCCATAGCCAAGGGGAATAAAATTCTGCCCACAGACCCGGAAGCATTTCGCAAGGCCGCCCAAAAATTACAACAAGATATTCGCAACAGTTTCCGCGAGGCCAATCAATTCGCGCAGGTGCGGGAAAATGCCTACCGCAAGGGATTGCTGGCCCAACATGAAGCGGCACTGGCAGCAGGTGATAAAAAGGCATTGGCAAAAGTGGCCGAGGAGCTTGCAGAACAACGCGAAGCCGCCAAACGTATCCGGGTGACCTTGCAACAGGTGCTGGATGATCCCCATATGCCCCATGCAAGACAAACTGCCCATGAATGGATGACCGGGGAAAAACTTCGTAAAGTAGAGGTTACCGGTCAGGCTGCCATTTATGAAGTTATCGAGGAGGGTGCCGATGGCACCAAGGTTCTGCGTCAAATATCGGAAGCGGAACTCAATAAAACCACCAATGATTTTATTCGCAAGAATCAAATTCGCGAAATTGATCAGGGCTTGCCTGGCCGACCAAGACTTTCTTCCTTTGCCCAGGCCGATGATGTCAATATCTTGCGCCGAGGTGCCCGGCGGGTGAAAGGCACCATCGCCGAGCTGGGCACGCTGGGTATGTTGCAGGTGGGTTATGCGTCCTACCTTGGTGCGGAAGGTGCGGTTGAAGTTATGAATGAGGCCGGAGAATATCAAATCCCCGGTACTGATGATTTCCTGAATATGGATGTCAGCCGCGAAGAATGGGTCGGACTTGGCAATGCCATCGCGGTCGGTACGGTAATCGCCATAGGCGAAGCCACCGGTGTCGCTCAGGTGGTGCGTGACGTAGCGGCGGAGGATACCACTGGCGGGCAGGTGGTTGCAGGCGCCAAAGGTGGCTGCTATGTGTTGCTGTCCTGCTTTGGTTATGATGCAGGCAAGGCCTTATTTGATGCCGCTGCCAAGCAGGAAATCGAGGATGCCCAGCGACAGGGCCGCGCGGCCAGTCAGCTTGGCGTATTGGCGAATATCGTTAATCAGCGCGGTGCTGTCCGGCTTGGTGTGGACGTATCCTTTGCTGTTGGGGGCTGGCTCAAGAACCGACTGTCACAAATGGGCGGCTTTGTCTATGCAGAGATGGAAAATTTACAAGCTCAGTTCAGGGCCGATCAGGCGGCAAACAAGGTGATGCTCCGCCTTATGTATGGTGGTTATGATCAGTTGATTACTAATATTGCCGAACTTAGGGTCACGACCCAGATTCTAAAGGATGCCTGGCGGCGCGGCACAGATAATATGGATAAGGCAATCCGGGGCCGAGATGACCTTGCTGTTTATGCAAGTTTGCTGGAAAGTCGCAAACTGGGTGACCGATGTATTGAAGCCGGGGAAGCCGGCGATAAAATGCGGGCTGTCTGGGAAAAGGAACTGGCAGATTATGCCGCAACACTCAACAAAGCCCTGCTTGCCGCCTATCAGGTGCTGGGTCGTGCCCAGACCACATCCTCGGTATTTGCTGATGCCGCCGGACTGGGCCAGTTAATTTCCCGGCAGGCTAAAATCCAGCAGTCCCTTGCTCGCCGATTTGAGCGTTTGGCCAGTGCCACCGATGATGATCCGCAGATCATCACCCTGCAGGCCGAGGTGAGTGCCCAGCGTGATCCTGTTGATCAGAGCCTCATGGCTGAATTTACCCGGACAGCTCGGGAAATTTCTACCGAGGTTCAGGATATTATCAAGCAACTGGAAGCCCTGGGCCAACAGAAAATACCTGAATGCGAGCCAACTGTTGAGGAAGAAGAGGACGGCGAGGAAGAAGGAGAAGAAGGTGATACAAACGATCCAACGTCCGGCGATTTAGCAGAAGATACGGATGATGAGGATGATACTGAAGAAGATGACCAATCAGATTCTGAAGATAGTCTCACTCCGGTGTCTGGTGCGCCACTGGTGTTAAGGCTGGTGAAAGTGAGCGAGCCTGTATTAAGTGAAGCTACAAAAAAGGCTGATTGCAAGTTGACTCGTTTTGGCAATGGTGCTGGTGCGGTTAAGACATGCGGCGTTGCACCCAATGGCGGTACTGCGGTCAGTGCCGGACTGACGAGATTCCCCACAGAAATAATAGTGGGTCAGCCGTTTGAAGTAGAATTTTCCGCCAAATGGGCCAGTGCCTTTCCCAATTACAAACCCTGCGAAGAACAGGAACATAAGGATGACGCAGCAAGGGCATCTTGTTTTTCCCAAGGGGTTATGTTTAAGGCTTCACGCCATACAGTAGACATTAGCAGAATTTATCCCAAGCCAAATTCAGATTTTCAAGCCCGGGTTAAGGTCAAATTTATACCTGAGAAATGTACAGCCACAGGCTTTTATGGAAAAGCTTGTAACGATCCTGAAATAATAGCTTTGCAGGAAAGCGGTGAACATGTGCCGCTTAGATATAGTTATCAAGTTGAGTCCTCACTTCCCCTGAGTAAAAATGATAAGAATGCATTTTATCTTTTCCATTCTAAGAGTCTGGCCGTAAATGAGGATGGCTTTGTCATTCTCGAGGCCACTGAAAATCAGTCTAAAAAGGACCGGGAAAGAGTGGCTCAAACGGCAAGGGAATTAAAGAATGTAGAATCACTTTTTGGCTTTCAATTACGTCTATGGGCAGGAGCAGATGAATTGGCGACTGCCTATTATATGCCGGTTCCCGTTGGCGGAGAATATCTCGCCTCCGCGACCGCCCATAGCCACCCCGGCAAGCTCGCTGCCCCCAAGGCCGTGCCAAAATATCTGGGTGTGATTATGGAAACCAAAGGTAGCGGTTATAAACTTTACACCGATCCCCCCGGTGGCAAGACCGTCTGGGGTCTACGGGTTGACGGCTGGAGCCGCCGCACGCTTTGGGTCAAATGGGGTCAGGATCCGGCTAAGATAGCACAGGCACATTATGATAAATTATCCTCCTACCCGGACTGTTTAAAATCAGGTTTGACTGTCATGTTAGGCATGCCCAATGTGTGGGACAGCGGCCCGCAGGTTAAAATTCTAAATGTTGGTCCTTTTCTAAACTCTGGGGAATTAATGGATGCCATAAAAGCCGGAGAAATCGACCTAGGCAGCGAATGGGAATATGCGGAAGACGGTGAAAAACTATGGGAGGATGGGCGTTGTGAAGAATAGTCTCACCCTCATATCCATATTCTGGCTCATTCTATCATTGACGACGGCTGTGGCACAGGAGAAACCGGATACCAAGAAAGGCGAGGCCTGGGAACAGCAGGTCAGAGACAGTCTCGGTGCCACATTTGGTGATTTAACCCGCCGGGAAATCGGCAAGGATGGCAGCAGGGCGCAGGGTGATGATGATAATACAGACGGAGCAGATAGTTCGCAGGACGTAGATGGCACTACAGTGACTGGTGACACAGGTGCTGGCGGTGGGCCTGTTGATCCGGCTGGTCTTGATCCCGCCAATCCCGATATATCGGCCCTGATCCGCCAGTGGATCAGCATAGCTAAGCCACCAATTAATGTTCAGGGCGCGAATGCCCATTACACACAATGGGGTACATTGGCAGGGCAAATGATAGGCGGCAGATCGGTTCAGAACAGCCGACCGGATGCAGCAGCAGGCATGTCTTCCGAAGTTTACGCATGGAGCCAGCGTGATCGCCTTGATTCCATCGATCACTGCAAGCTGGCTGAATATGTCATGTCACAAATCAACGAAGCCGGAATTGAGAATTGCAGAGGGCGTTATAAAAAAGTTTCGGGCGTAACCGTAAGGGACGTCGTCGGAATAAACCGGGATAAGGCGCGTCAGATGTTGGAGGCACAGGGCCTAAAGGTTCAAACCAAATCTGGTGGCCCGGCACCAAGTGCTGCGAAAGCCTTTATCGTGACCAAACAGGATAAAATGGCCGTTCATGTGGCTCCGGGGAGCATCATCACCTTGACCGCATATGGCGATTTCAACGGTGATCGTATACAGCAAAGTGAAACAGTGACGATGCCAGTTGTCACGGGACTGCCCGCGGCCCAAGCAAAAAAAACCCTCGAAGCTCTGGGTCTTAAGGTCAGCCTGTTAATGGGTACACCCGCAATCAGCAAAGAACAGGCCTATAAAGTGGTGCGGCAGGATCATGGGGGCGGAACGCAGGTGGCACCGGGAACTATTGTCAAACTCACCCTTTATGATGAATATAAAACCCCTATCACCATACCGGCACTTGCAGGATTACCGGGGGCAGTAGCACGAAGTCAATTACTGGCGGCGGGTTTTACTGTTGAGCAAAAATCAGTTGGAAAAGCCCCCGATGCCAGCAATGCCTTTACAGTAAGGGATACGATTCCTGCGGCAAAAACGGTGGTGGCGAAAGGCTCTCTGGTGGTTATCAATACGTACGCTGCCTTTGATGATAGTGTTGTGATGCCCAATATAATTGGGATGAACCGCAGGGAAGCACAGCTAAAACTGGACAGTCTGGGCATTAATATCCGGACCAAGGAAAGCGGCGAGCCTCCCCGTCAACAACAGCAATATTTGGTTACTGCTCAGTCTCCCGCAGAGGGGGCAAAAATCAGGCCCAATATGCGGGCGGAAATTACCCACTATGGTGCGTATGTCTGGCGCAGGGTAATGCCTGATCTCAGGGGGTTGAGCCGGGATATGGTAAGTGCCAGTTTCAGTGACGGAAAAATTATAATCACTTCGGTATGGGGCGATACAGCACCAACCAATGCAAAATCTGAAACGGTTGCCAGCCAGAGCATTTCCCCCGGAATTCAGATAAAAGAAGGAACCAGTCTCAGGCTGGTATATTTCCGCAAAAGCCGGGATCATCAGTTGGCGGCATTTAATTGTAAAATTCCCAATAGCGTCCGCTACTGGAACGCCGCCAAGTCTGTGCCGGGCTGTCAATGTCGTCAGGGTTTTTCCCCTTCTCAGGATGGCAAAAAATGTATCAAAAATAAAACCCGTGAACAGCTGGTGGCAGAATTCAGATGCACTGTGCCCAATAGTCAATCTTACTGGAATCAATCAACAGGACGTCCGGCCTGTCAGTGTCGACAAGGGTTTTCACCTTCAAGGGATGGAAAAAACTGTCTGGCCGCGCGTCCCGTTGTGCCAACGGTTAGAAATCAACCACAAATAAAGCCACAGGTAGTAAAACCGCAAATCCAGAGGTTGCCACCTCCGCCGCCACATATTGCCAGTCAGGGCTTTTCCTGTGAGAAGCTTCGCAAAATGGGTTATAGCTGTCCGGTAAGGAATTGTCTGTATGGTGTTATTGGTGATGACTGTGATTTATAAATTCTGTAAGGGAGAGAAAAATAACCATGACTGAAGTTACCCGGCAAAATATTTTCAAAATCACAATTTTGGCAGTTTGTCTGTTTATCATTGGCCAACAGGCTTCTTTGGCAACGGAAATGCCCGGAAAGGTAACCGCCGTGTCAGGCGAAAAAATCACCATCCGTTTAAACGAAGGCTGGATTCCGGATCAGGGTGATACAGTGACTTTGACGCGCGAGCATCCGGCCCTTGGAGTTATTTCTGTCGGCGAAGCTATCATTGTCAGCGTTGATGCCGCCCCCGTTGTCATAGCAAAAAGATCGGCTGGTGAGGCGGAAATTACCATTGGCACGGATGCGGTAGTTTCGTCGAAATCAACAAGGCGGATCGAAGTTAAAGCCGAGGTTATCCTTCACCCCGATCCGATCAAAAGAAAGGCTGATGAGGCGCTTATTGCTGCGGCAAAAAAGGGTGACATGATTGCAGTAAAAAAAGCTTTGAAAGCCGGGGCAAATATTAATGCTGCAGGCGAAGGTGGCTATGATACGGCTCTGATGAGTGCTTCTTATAAGGGAAATCTGGGTTTGGTTCGGCTGTTGCTAAATTCCGGGGCTAATCCCAATCTGGTATCTGTCTTTAATGGGCAGACAGCGTTGATCATGTCGGCCCGGACTGGCCAAGTTGATATTGCTGAATTGTTACTGGATGCGGGTGTTGATATTAATTTTAGCACTTCTTCCCAGCAAAGAGATTTTTATTCCCGCAGCACGGCCATCGCCCATGCGGCGGCCAGGAAGCATGCAGATATGGTCAGCTTTCTGATTTCTCGCGGGGCTAATCCAAATCTTGAAAACAAAATGGGTTTTTCAGCAATTTTTATGGCTGCACATGGGGGAGATATTGATACCATGAATGCCCTGTTAAACGCTGGTGTGCTTCTGGATCAAATGTCATCCACAGGGGTTACCCCTCTGATGATTACAACAGGCAGTGACTGGAAACTTACCGCCTATTTTCTCGGCGCAGGGGCTAATCCTGATCAGCAGGCGACCGGGGCCAGCACGATTTTTAGACCAGATACACCGGGAATGACTGCGCTGATGTTTTCAATTCTTAGCAAGGAACCGGAAATTTTTTTCACCCTTATTCTTGGTGGGGCAAAAACCGAAATAAAAAGACAGGATGGCAAGACGGCACTTGATCTGGTAGCGGAGATGCTGAAAAAGGGGGAGCCGGATACAGACAGCTATAAAATGATGGAAATGGTACAGCGCACTTTGCTCCATCCCGATTGGGGCAGGAAAAAAGCCATAGCGGTAGTGGCAGAAAAGCTGGAGGATGAAATTGAAAATAATAATTTTGTTCTGGTCTCAGCCGGGATGCGGCTAGGTATTGGCCCCAATGTTTTAGTTGATGGTACCCCCCTGTTTTTTGCCGCCATTGATACGGGTAATATGGCCATGGTCAATTTGTTTCTGGAGCATGGTGCCGGTCCCAATATACAGGACAAAGATGGTTTCACCGCCTTTTACCGGGCTTTATTCAAGGGAAATACCGCTGTCACCAAACGATTGATGGCGCTTGGGGTTGATCCTAATATCCTGCCCTCGGATATTGATGAAACACCGCTTCATGAAGCGGCAGAACATGGCTTGGTGGAAGAAGTGAAGCTTATTCTTGAGGCCGGAATGAAACCAGATGTCATGGATGAGGATCAGGAAACCCCGCTCCATAAAGCCGCAGACTATGGACGGCTGGAGATATTTGTCATGCTGCTGAAAGCCGGGGCTAATCCGGCGTTAAGGAATGAAGACGGTGAAACGCCATTTGATCTTGTCAGCAAATCAAAAAAATCAATTTTTCAGGCAGCACTCAGAGAGGCTCGGTAATCGGTAGGGTAGAGGTCGTCAGGGAAAGTTGTGTTTTTAAGTATTTAAATTAAGAGAGTATTTTGCTCCATGCGTTGTTTTAGATCGCCTGGCAGATAATAATTTCCTGCTGTATCTGGTTTTTAAGGGAACGATGCCACCTCTCGATCTTACCCTGGGTCACGCTGTATTAATTAAAGATATAATCAGACATATTTTGGGTTTTGTTACCCTATTGTTACCCCAAGCAATAATTGGGAATTTTCAATTATTGATATATTTTGAATAACTAATTGATATTGTAATGGTGCCCGGGGGCGGATTTGAACCACCGACACGCGGATTTTCAGCCAGTTCTCATTATCTAAAAAATCAATCACTTAATTGCAAACCCGGGCAAAATCCCGTCTTAGCAAATCAATGGCTTAACAAGCATATTGCAAACCAAAATACGCATTATGAATTGATTGTAGCTGTATTTATTTACTTCTCCAGCTGGGTTGAGGTGCGTTATGGATATTAAGCGCATTTCACCCTATCCAGATCATTGTACTGTCACCCTTGATATTCCTTGGGATGTTGCTGAAGCCTTGGTTTCAGCAGGTCCATCTCTAATCTCACGCCTGCGCGATGTTGTTAAGCAGCACAAACAGAGCGTTGATGATAACGAACGGCTCAATAATTTACGTGACAAGAATGCTGATAGTCCTCAGCAGGAATGGCAGGCTATAGCCGAAGTGTCGGATGTACGCATTCGTCAATTGATGAGTGGTGAAAATTTATCTTTCGCCCAAGCGATTAGTAAAACCGCTAAAGAACATCAATTTCCCCCATCTTCTATGCGTGCCCTGATTGAATCCTATAGGAAGAGCCATAAGGAAGAAGTAGCAAAATCAAGAGCTACTGAAATCATCCGGATGTATTTCAAAGGCGCGAGCAATCGCATTATTGCCGATCACCTAAATACCAATATGAGGACCGTCCAACGCTGCCTTTCTGAGCATAAAGATATTATCAGATTTGCCCGAAACCAGATCATTAAGGAAAAGTCTGAGCCTAAGCGCGAAACCAGAAAAGAACAAAAGGCACGTTATTTGCGCCGTGATGCTGAAATATTAGAACAGCATCTTAAAGGAATAAGCACTTATAAGCTGGCCAAATTATTCAAACTTAATATTCGGACTATACAAAGAATATTAAAAACCTGCGCGACCACTACCTCAGACCTTAATCGTGATCAGGAAGTCGAGAAGCGGAAAGAAAACCATCGAAAACTAAGCGTCCAACTATACCGCCATTATCGCCGGATCAACCCCAGTAGCAGAGAAAGCAGTAATGCTCACAGAGAGCTTGCTGAGCAGTTTTCTGACGTATATGGCGGAGAACATGGATTACCACCTTTCTATGCCGAGCATCTTATTCAAGTGCGACGAAACAAAGTAAAGGCATATGTCAGAAAACGCCGCCTAAGTACCATTCTTCGATTGAAGGATAAGAAATATAAGACTTCTGAGATTGCCCCCATTGTTCATCTTCATAAACAATCTGTAGCTCGGATATTACGCGAGCATAAAGTTTCTCTAATTCAGGGAGAAGCGTCATGACAGATCGTGAATATGAAATACAATCATATGCGGCATGGGCTGTTTCCACCATTGCCGCCTTGGAAATTTTAAGAAGGAATAACGCTTCAGGACATGCGCAACAACTTGAATATGTCCTGATTAAATTTTTCAATATTGGCAAAGACAAATTTGGTGATGATTTCCTTGAAAGGTTCCATTCACTTTTTGAAGAAACCAACGGACCGATAAATAAAGACCAGGGCGATAGCTCAGCTGATGGGGAGACCCTTCACTGATGCAAGAGCCTTTCAACCAATCTCAGTCTTTACAGAATTATCTCAGTGACGACCGTGTCAAGAGCCTTCACGGTTCTGGGCGCAGCCCTGAAGTGGTGCGGAAGGCTCTTGACACGGCGGCGGCTCCCTACGCTTCACGCACGAAGTGCGGGGAGAACCGACCCGCACTTCTGCCACGCGGCGAGCGGGAGGAGCTCGAGGGGGAACCCCCTCGTCCGTCCCTTCTTGAAGGGACAATACAAAGAAATCATGAAGGTGACGTTTTTGATGCCGCTACCGGAGAGGTCCTCTTAGGCGGCTTCAAGCTCCCCATCGGAGTTGGGTGCACCTCTACCGGTGAATTATGGGATAAAACTATCGGCACTGAGATAGAACGGAACTCATGGATAGAGGGCCAAGGCCGTGATCGTGTCCTCAAGCAACAATCTGAAGATATTGCTCGTAGGCTAGAAAGTCAGGAGATTAATGCCTATCAGGCAGACAATAACACTACCATAATTGGTGTATGCTCAGGGATTGCCGAAAAAACTCTCTCATTCCGTAATTCAAATATCATACCTGTCATGCAGTCTAAGAATGTTCATAGCATGATGAAAGACCTTCAATATTATGCTGACAATCGCAAGAACAAGAAACAGCTTCGTATGTTGGTTGTTAGTAATGGCTGGGTGGCATTACCTGATTACCGCGAAAGTCATAAAGCCTTCACCAGACAAATATCAAAATTTGCCGCTGATGAGATCACAAAATCAAATGGCGTTGAACTTGTTTATTACAATGTAGAAAATACCATTCACCGTATTGATGGTATTCCGCACCTCAATATGCACGCTCATATATTGATAAAATCAACCCGCAGACTTGGCCCTCAGAAATGGAAGTCATTCATTAACTGGGCGAAAACCCGTTTTCCTAAAGGCTATGTAAATGACAGCCGTATTCGTAATGTGAAGGAATGCGTCAAATATGTCTTTAAGCCATGCGAATTTGAGCAGCTCACAGATATAGAGCTTGCTGAATTATTTCACCAGATATTCAAATTGAAGTTCTTTCATCCTCTCGGAGAGATAAAAAACCTCAGAAAGAAAATGAAGGATGATGGTCTAAAACTCGTCAGGATGCCCTCAGGAAGGGCAAACGAGTGGAATTGGCACATGATGCCCAAGGCCAAGGCTAATCCGAAGCAGATACGCAATAACAGCGGCGCAATGAATAATATCGTTCTGGCTATTACAAACCCCATGCCGAAATTTTCAAATCGTCGTGAACCTTGTCTGATCGTACGTGATTACACGGGCGATCTGGAAGCCCTGATACAGCAAAGGGCAATATCCGACCTGAGAGATCAGGCTATGAAGATTTGGCGCACACGCGCCTCTATGAAGCACACAACAACGACAACTGTCCGGAAGACTTCCCGAAGTGATGCTCAGTTGGTCGATCAAAACCATTATCGGCATTCCAGTTTTGGAATACCGGAAATTCCGGGCTTGCCCGGTCACAGGGAACTCTCTGAGAACCCGGATTATACTCTCGGGGAAGCTTCCCTTCCCCTTGATTTTCAATTACTTAACTAGAAATGGAACTTTTTATTATGACTACGCAAATCAAAGATTTACCAGAGAACGAAAGTGATACCCCCGGGGCACGCCTGAAAACTGCCCGGGAAGATAAAGGACTTACCCGTAAGAAAGTGGCTGAGATGACAGGTATTCCGGTAAAGTCACTTGAGAAAATTGAGTACGGCGGGATGGAGCCCAATATATCTCGTTTAAAGGCAATTTGTACTGCTCTTGATATTGAGCCTTCTTTTATTCTGAGTGCTGGTGAAGATGAAACAACTGATGTGGTGGATAATTCCCCAGTTAAAGCCTCAGATGAGAACATAGAGAATATCCGTGGCCATGATTCCATGGCCAACGAATATTTGCAGATGCTTGATACCCTACGGCAAACCGGATTTGAAAATTCAACTCGGAAAACCGAGGCGTATTTTAACGAACTGAAAAGCACTCTATGTTTCCTGGAATATGGTGAGCTTCTTGAACTGGCCAAGGTACGCGGCATTAAAGTTGAGGATAATATTTCTGAGGAAACAGACCCCCGAGAGACTGAAGAGTTTACTGGAATATATGAGGATATATCTGTTTCAGAAAAGCCAGACTGTGAAGAATTGGCCAATAGAATTATTGATACTGCCGTTTTCGGAGTGGATTTTTATTCAATAGAGCTGGATGAGCTATCAACTATGGCTGAGGAACACGACCTTTCCCCGGACCGCTTTATTTGGGCTGGATGGCGTGGACATAGTGAAATTGTGCCGAAAATCAGAGAAGAATTTCTTGAAGAAACTTTGTTAGGGAAGGTAGAAGAAGACTTTCAGAGTTATAAAAGGAGTGGGGCTGGCAAAGAATAGATTTTCAGCGGATAAACTATTTGTTGTGTGGTAATGCCGCAACACTTTGGGTATTTTTATGTATTATATACCATAATTTGATATTTATAGTTGATTATGGGTATAATATTACCCATAATTAGGTATATTATTAAAAAAATTGGATGTACTTTGAGGACTGATCGTGACCAAATACCACTTGGGGAGCTGTTGTTAACAGCAAGACTTGCAAAGAAATTGAGTCGTGCACAGCTTGCCGAGCAAGTGGGAATTAGTGAAAATTCTTTAGTGCGCTACGAAAAAGCAGGATTTGATAAAGATGGGCAATTTCCGCCCAGTTCAAAGTTGGCAATGTTATGCTTTAAGTTAGGTATTTCTCCAAGAAAGGCTTTATTGGGTTGTCTTTCAGAAGATGAATATTGGAATTATGAAACAGATGAGGATTTTCATGATAGCGGAGTTGGACTTTGGCTTGGAGAACAATATGAGGCTTTAGTTAAAGACAATTATTTTTTACGTAGTGTTTTAAAATCACTATTAGGGCCTGTCCCCGTTAAAGGGTCATGGGAGGCCGAGCAAATTGAATGGATGATTTTACAGCTGGATAGCATGTTCCTTAGGCAAGAAAGTTTCGAGCGTAGGATGAAAGAATATGGAGGAAGCAATCCAGGAATAGACGGTGGATACTCAGTACCCGGGAAACAACTAAGTGATAGTGACGATCGCTGGATTTTTGATTACAGAATTACTGGTGAATTACCAGAGCAACTCAAAGGTCGCGATGGAAAAATTCGAAAAAAAGATTAAAAAAGAGCCCGGTGGCTACCAACCAAAACCGAGCTCTTAGAAAGACACAAATTATGATTAAGATAAAACATATTGGGGGACATGAATTATGAAACCATATTTGCATTCTCATACTACTGGGATTCCCCAGTCTATTCAATCATTGAATCCTGAAAAGGAGCAAGTGAATGAATAATAATATTGTTCTACTTAAGGACCGCCTTGCATGGACGACAGAAGAAGCGGCAACTATGTGTGGTGTTTCAAAGTCCACATTCAGCAATTGGGTACGTGAAGGCATTATGCCACGTGCTACAGCTGGAAAGCGATACTCCGCATCAGCGGTACGTAATGCTTTAAATGTTGCATCTTCAAATGGTTCATTTGAAGACAAGCATGACCCATATAAAGAATGGAGCATGAATAATGGTTAGAGTAAATCTGAAAGGCGTTAATCGAGTAAAGAAGGTTTTGGCGAATGGTGAGGTAGTTTATTATAATTATCATAGGGCCACAAAAACACGTTTGCCGGATGATCCGCAGTCTGAAGAATTCCAACGGGCTTACTATTCTGCTCAAGAAAAAATCAGGTCAACAGGCCGTAATCGGGGGACTTTAAAATCCATAATCCAAAGTTATCAATCAAGCCCATCATTTAAAGATTTGCGTGATCGTACACGTAAAGATTATTTGAGACAGATTGCAAAAATTGAAAATAAATTTGGATCGTTACCTATTCCGGTTCTGAATGATGTACGTATTAGGGGAGATTTCTTAAAATGGCGTGATCAGCTTGCCAAAAAATCACCTAAACAAGCTGATTATGTAATTACGGTATTGGGTATTATCCTTTCATGGGCAATGGATCGGGGAACGATCTCTTTTAATCATGCCTCTCGCCCTCGTAAGACTTACAAAAGTAATCGTGTGTCAAAAATCTGGCTAGATCGGGATGTGACAACATTCTTGAGTGCAGCTAATCCTGAGCTGCGATTGGCACTTGTTTTGGCACGAGATACTGGGCAACGTCAGGGCGACCTATTGAAGCTCACATGGGGTGCTTATGACGGGACATATATTAATCTTACACAGTCAAAGACAGGTTCTATTGTTGAGGTGCCTGTAACTCAAGAGTTGAAAATATTATTGGCCAAAAAGAAGGCGTTAGGAATTAATGCAACTACCATTCTAACTCGACCAGATGGACAGCCATGGAAAACTGACCATTTCCGTCATGCATGGAGAGAAGCAACTTTAAAGGCCGGAGTAGATGGTCTGACATTTAACGACCTGCGTGGAACGGCTGTTACGGCTTTTGCTGATGCAGGATGCACGACAATAGAGATAGCGTCGATCACGGGTCATGCCCTCAAGTCAGTTGAGGGTATTCTTGAGCATTATGTCGCCAGGACAAGAGCGCAAGCGAATGCTGCTATCCATAAATTAGAGAACGCCAGAAGAACAAATTCTGCAAACCAAGCTGCAAACCGTAGCAAAAACAAGCTCGGGGGAAACAAATAATGTTGACTAATACATTGATATATAATGATAATTTAGTGGTGCCCGGGGGCGGATTTGAACCACCGACACGCGGATTTTCAGTCCGCTGCTCTACCCCTGAGCTACCCGGGCATCGGGGCTAAAGACGGGGCCACTTGCGTGGGTGGGTGGGTTATAGAAAAAAAGCCGTCTTCTGTCCAGCACTCGTTTGAAAAAAATGCCCCGACTGTAATAGCCGTAGTTTCTCAACAAAAATCAAAGATTTAATCTGTTTTATCCGGTTCCGGTTCCGGCACTTCAGCTTTCTCTCCGGGAATAACATAATTGCCTTTGAGCCAACGACCCAGATCCACATCGGCACAACGGGCAGAGCAAAAAGGGTGATGTTTGCCTGTGGGTGCATTTTTCTCACATATGGGGCAAAGTCCATTATTATTTGCAGCTTTCATGGCTTATTTCTCTCCTATATCAAGCTTACTACCAGTGCGTAGGATAAATTTTTCCATAAGCTGCGGCTGCGACTTCAGCCAGGCCACAACCTCTGGCCTGGCCTTGATGGTCAGGGTAATGCCAGGCTTTGAGGCGGCATCGCGCACAGACTGTCGCAACAGGGCAAGGGCCTCTGTTTCGGTCGTTGCCGAGGGTCGCACAGGGGCCAGCATTTGCTGACCAAGGGACAGGTGGCTTGCCCTTCGAGTCAATTCCAACAGGCCAAAAGCCGACATATTACTGCGCTGGATCTGAACGGGGTCTTTCTGTATCAGGTTATCAATCACAGCGAGCAGGTTAGAGACTTCTGACTTGCCGGATATATTAATGAAGTCAATGACAATCAGGCCACTGATTCCGCGCAGACGGAATTGCCTGAAAATCTCCTTTGCCGCTTCAAAATTTATGGCAAGTCGCTGTTTTACAGGGTCATTATTAAGTTGGGCTCCCGCCATATTGACATCCACCGTGACCATGGCCTCGGTTTGCTCGATCGTGAACCATGCGCCGGAGGGCAGGGGGATTTTTTTATCAAACAGGCGGTCCAGTTCTTCTTCAACCCCGAAATGCTCAAATAGTGGTGTGCTTTCCTGATGGAGCATCATCCGCCCGAGCAAGTCCGGGGCAAATTCCTTCGCCCAGATTTGCGCCTTTTTGAGCGCTGAAGGCTGATCAAAAATCATTCGGTCATATCTGGCACTGCCATATTGCCTTAAGATTTGCTCAAGGCTGCCGCCACCCTGAGACAACAGGAAAGGTACTTTATTTTTTTCGCGATTATCAACAGCATTTTTCCAGTGATGGATTAATCTGTCTGCCGTCTTTTTAATGTCATCTTGGGTGAGATACTGAGCTTCGGTTCTCAGCGTCAGTCCCATGCCTTTGAGGTTGAGATTACCGGCAAAGCTTTTCAATTCTTCCCTTTGCCCGGGATCCTTGATCCGGCTTGAGATAAAGGCCCCCTCGCGGAATGGGTGCAGGATCAGGGCAGAGCTTGCAATTTCAATGCGGCCAGTCAGTTTGGCTGATTTGCCAGCCGTGGTATCGGCAGTTACCTGAACAATTATTTTCTGGCCAACATTTACCAATTTGGTCAGGTCTTTTGGTTTGCCTCCGGGACGTTTAGGCAGTAGGGTAAGGGGCAGAAATCCATTCAGATCATGGCCCAGATCAACAAAAGCTGCCTGAAATTCTGTGCTCAGGGAAATGACGCGTCCATAGTAGATGGCCCCTACAAGGCTGGGGTCATGATCGCGGAATAGTCGGATTTCAACGGGATGCCCGTTTTCCATTTGGGCAAGGCGGGTCTCCCCGATTGCTGAATTAATCAGAATCTCAGAGGCCATAACCACTTCCCTGTAGCATATTTGCGGTTTCAAACAGGGGTAACCCCACCACATTGCTATAGGACCCGTTGATGCCTCTGATAAATCGGGCTGCTCTTCCCTGTATGGCGTATGCTCCGGCCTTGCCCTGCCATTCATCATGATCAAGATAGTGGCTCAGCTCGGAATCTGAAAGCCGTTTGAAGATCACGGTGGTTACAACAACACGGGACATTTGTCTGCCCTCAGGCGTGATCAGGGAAATACCGCTATATACCTTATGGCGTCGCCCGGAAAGAAGATTGAGATATTTTTTTGCTTGCCTGTCAGTAGCGGCCTTACCCAATATACGCTTGCCCAGAGCCACCACTGTATCTGCCCCAAGGATATAACAGCCAGGATGTTTTTCTCTTGTGATGGCGGCTTTTTCCATGGCAAGCCGTTCGGCCATTTGTCGGGGCATTTCTCGCGGCAGCTGATTTTCATCAATATCCGCAGGGATAATCTGATCGGGGATAACGCCTATTTGTGCCAGAAGTTCCAGTCTCCTGGGCGAAGCAGAGGCTAAAATCAGGTCGGGTTTAGTTTTTTCTGAGGATGTCATGGGCGCAGGGTAACCGATTCATGGCGGACTTGTGAAGCCGGAATCAAGTATAATACTTATTTAAAGCGGTAAGTAATGCGGCCTTTTGACAGGTCATAGGGTGTCATTTCAACCAACACATCATCCCCAACCAGTACCCGGATGCGGTTCTTGCGCATTTTCCCGGCAGTATGACCAAGTATTTCATGGTCATTTTCAAGTTTTACCCGGAACATGGCATTGGGCAGCAATTCAGTAATTGTGCCGCGCATTTCCAGAAGTTCTTCTTTCGCCATAATGGCTCCTCATTAAAAATCTTTGCCGAGATAAATAGCTTAAATCACAGATTTTTCAAGACATTTTCTCATTTTTCCACCTTTGGGGAGTAAAGATCCCCAAATTAAAAAGAATGATCATCACTGTATTTTATTTTTTGCCTTTTATTGATGTCTTTTTCGTGCGGTTATGAAGCCCGTAAATGCAAGGACGAATAAAGCCAGTGAACCGGGGGCAGGAATGCTGGCGACAGGTTGTTCTACAACGGTATTTTGCACAACAACATTATCCAGTTGCAGCCAGTTTCCAGATGTTTCAGTCCAGGTGACCTGTGACAGGGCTTCCCAGTTAAAGAAAAATGTTTCAAGGCCAAATATGCTACTTAATTCCACAGTCATCGAAATTGTGCCGCCACTGTCATAGGTTCCAATTACCTGAATAGTCTGCGAAGTGAGAAAATTAAAGAAATCTGCAAAGTCTATAGAAATCAAATCAAAGGCATCACCGCTGATTTGGGTTAATGTTGATGTGGAATGAGACTCCTCATGGGCATAGGTCACACCACCCGGGTCGGCATTGAAAGGGTTACCTCCATCCCGATGAAGGATACAACTTGATACCACCAGACAGTCATTAAAGAAATTAAATCCCTTCGAATCCAGTGAATTCCCACTGTTGGGGACAGTAATTTCCTCAAAATCGATTACTGTTGCATTGCCTGGAAACAGTGAAATTAGCATACCGGACAGGGTCAGAAAAAAAATAAAAAAACTTTTCATTACATCTTACTTTATGGGTACTAGATACTTATACAGCTGATCATTCTTAATATTTACAATGATAAAATTATTTAGTTACCAGAAAGATAATATTAATATCATATTTCAGCATTATTATTAGACTGTCGGGAAATAATCAACCTCAAAGCGTTTCTTTATTTTTTCAGTTAGCATATCACGGGTCTGGCGGAATGCTGAGATGATATTTTCCCGGTTTCCCATCACAGCTGTAGGGTCCAGAGTGGGCCAATATTCGACTTGGCAATCCAGCGTGCGGGTCAGGTCAATGGCTTTATGTTGTGCTTCCGCGCTTAAAGTCACAACTAGATCAAAGGAATTGTCCAGCAGCTCCTCAAATCTTTTGGGGCTATGGCTGGATATATCAAGCCCAATCTCTTCCATAACGGCAATGGCAAAGGGATTGGCCTGGTTTTCTTCTGCCCGGATGCCAACACTATCTGCGAAAATCTGATGGCCGCAGTAATATTTGGTCAGGGCCTCTGCCATGGGAGAGCGCACAGCATTGAAATTACAGATAAACAGGACACTATGGGGTAAATCGAGGGTATCAGGCGGGTCTTTAAGATCAAATGGTGTCGGGATAACAATATTAGCCATTGGCCTTACCTGATTTGTAGAACGCATATCAGGGTGAATAGACGGCGCGCGGTTATAAAATCCATTTTTACCTTCTCGCCAAGCCTTTCCCGCAATATTTCGGTTCCCTGGTCATGAAGGCCACGTCGGGCCATGTCGATGGTTTCTATTTGCCGGGGACTGGCGCTTTTAATGGCACTAAAATAGCTGTCACAGATCTGGAAATATTCCTTGATAGTTCGGCGCAGCAGTGTCAGGGGCAAGGTGATGATAGTCAGCTTCCGGGTCTGTTGATTATCTTCGGCAGAATATAAATCCATGACCAGACGGTTATCTTCCATCCTGAGCACAAGCCGGAATGGCCCCGCATAATTGTCGGGCAGCTCATCCAGCGGCTGATAGCTGTTTTCTTCAAGCAGATCAAAAATAGCGACACGGCGTTCGTGATCAATGTCCGCATTACGGCGAATAATAGTTTTTTCATCCAGTTCGATATGGCAGATACGATGTGTGCTGCCCATGTCACTATCCTATTCCTTATTACCCAGTCTGATCCCAATGGACCTGGCGTGGGCCTGTAAACCTTCTTGTTCGGCAAGGGTCATGGCCCGGGGACCGATAATATCGAGGCTTTCGGATGAGCATTCTATCAGAGTATTCCTTTTCATAAAATTAAGAACACTTAAACCAGAAGAAAAACGTGCACTGCCCGCTGTAGGCAGCACATGATTGGGACCAGCCACATAGTCACCTATGGCCTCCGGCGTCAGGCGACCAAGGAAGATTGATCCGGCATTTTTAATTTCTTTTGCATAGGCGCGTGGATTGTCAATGGCCAGTTGCAGATGTTCAGGTGCCAGCTGATTTATAAGGGGTACAGCTTGCTCAAAGCTGCTCACCACAATTACCACCCCATGATCGTTCCAGCTGGTGCGGGCAATATCTGCTCGTGGCAGGTCTTTCAGGTGTTCGTCCACAGTTTTGCAGGTCGCTTGGGCAAAGTCCTTATCATCGGTGATCAGAATCGCTTGAGCAAGCTCATCATGCTCGGCTTGGGACAGCAGGTCCATGGCAATCCAGCGTGGATCATTCCTGCCATCGGCAAGGACCAGAATTTCTGATGGACCGGCAATCATGTCAATGCCAACGGTGCCAAATACTTCGCGTTTTGCCGCCGCCACATAAGCATTGCCGGGACCAGTGATCACGTCAACGGGGGCAATAGATTCCGTGCCATATGCCAGAGCTGCAATCGCCTGTGCTCCACCGACCTTGTATATTTCTGTTATGCCCACCAGTTCCGCTGCGGCCAGCACAAGGGGATTGAGTATGCCATCCGGGGCCGGGACCACCATGACAATGCGTTCAACCCCGGCACATTTGGCTGGTATGGCATTCATCAGGACGGAAGAGGGGTAGGCTGCCTTGCCACCGGGTACATATATTCCCGCCGATGACACTGCCGTCCAGCGTGCTTCCAACGTAACTCCGGTAACGTCTGTGTAGGCGTCACCCTCGGGCAAATGGCGGCGGTGAAAGCTGTCAATGCGCGTTGCTGCAAAGCTTAATGCTTCCAGTGTTTCTTCTGAACAGTGAGACTTGGCGGCTTTTATTTCCTGATCACTGACCCGGATGGTTTTTTCTGTCAGGTCAAGTCGGTCAAAACGGCTGGTATAATCAAAGAGTGCCGCATCTCCTCGGCCTTGGACATCTTTAAGGATAGCCCGCACGACTTCGGATACATCCGTATCAATATTCTGGCGGCGGCCAAGAAATTCTTTGAAATCCTGAGCAAATCCGGGTTCGTTGAAATTTAATGTCGTTACCATGAATTTATCACTTTAAATCATTTCTGGCGGCAATATTCTGCAATATCTCGCTGATTTCCTCATTACGGGTTTTAAAAGCAGTACGGTTGACAATGAGGCGCGATGTAATATCAATGATTTTCTCAATCTCCACCAGACCATTTGCCTTGAGGGTTGCGCCTGAGCTGACCAGATCAACAATACGCCGACACAGACCAAGGCTCGGGGCCAGTTCCATGGCCCCGTTCAGTTTGATACATTCCGCCTGCACACCACGCTTGGCAAAATGCTTGGCAGTCAGATTAGGGTATTTTGTCGCCACGCGCACATGGCTCCAGCGGCTTGGGTCATCGCTGATACTCAGTGATTTTAATTCCGCTACTGATACCCTGCAATGGCCGATGTCCAGATCCAGAGGAGCATATATTTCAGGATAATCAAATTCCAGCAACACGTCATTACCCGCAACCCCAAGCTGGGCCGCGCCAAAGGCAACAAAAGTCGCCACATCAAAGCTTCTGACCCGAATTATCCTGAGCTGCGGGTGATTGGTATCAAAAGTCAGTTTGCGTGATTTGGGATCGTCAAATGCTGGTTCCGGGATTATTCCGGCCCCGCGAATGATGGGCATGACCTCTTCAAGGATACGGCCCTTGGGCAGGGCCATAATCATGGGTTCGTTAGAAGACACTTGTGCGGTTCACTCCTGAAACTCAAAAAATCGCCCCGTTGTACGAAATTACAAACCAACTATCCAGCATAATCAGGATTATCAGTCTGCAACGCGTTTAGAATTTCATGCTTGGGGTGATATTTGGCGGGCCAGGCTTCGCCAATATCTTGCATATGGGCCGAAATCATTTCGCAATCAAGACGGATAATCCCTTCGCCGGAAAATATGAAATCCACATGATAGGTTTTATCTTCCGATTGTCGGGTCTCGATGGATAAAAGCTCCAGCGGATGATCTTTCATTGAGACGATAATATTCTGACTGCTGATTTTTAGCACGTCATCAAAATGCAGGCCGGTGCGTATCCGGCTACAGGGCATGCTATTCTCAGACAGCACTTTCCCGGTTTCAGGGCAGCGGTTTTCCCAGACATAGCGGTTCATCATCATGACAAAGCGTCGACTGTCGCGCAGATAGACAATATCACCCATCATGGTGATCGCGTCCTGAAGATAGGCAGACATGATTGTCAGGTCTTCTGCGTCTTCAGCCCGGAGCTTCAGTTTTTCCAAAATTTTTTCCCAATATTATATACTATCAGCCTGTTCGCGGGATATTTTTGCGCCACATGACCCAAGCTTTTGTACCAGACGTTCATAGCCCCGGTCCAGATGATAAATACGATTTACATCAGTAACGCCGTCTGCGGCTAGTCCGGCCAGCACCAGTGACATGGATGCCCGAAGGTCTGTAGCCATAACCTGTGCCCCTAAAAGTTTGCCAATCCCCCTGATAGTGGCGGAGGAACCATTGACGGTTATATCGGCTCCCATGCGGCAAAGTTCAGGCACATGCATAAATCTGTTCTCAAAAATGGTTTCGGTAATGACCGAGGCCCCGTCGCACATGGTCATCATGGCCATAAGCTGGGCCTGCATATCGGTTGGGAAACCGGGGAAGGGTTGAGTGACCGCATTAATACCCTTTATTTTTTCAGAACCAAGACGGATGAGCAAGCCCCGGTCGGTTTCGTTGAAAACAAGTCCCGCCTGTTTCAGAATTTCAAGTGTCCCGGTCATCACGAACGGCAGGTCGTTGCCGAGAAGTTCCAACTCACCCCCGGTCATGGCCGCTGCAACCGCGTAGCTGCCGGCCTCTATCCTATCGGGCATGACGCTATATTCCGTTGTATGTAGCTCACTGACGCCAGTAACCTCCAGTCGTGACGTACCAATGCCGGAAATTTTAGCTCCCATAGCAACAAGGCAGTTGGCCAGATCGGTAATTTCCGGTTCTTTCGCAGCATTTTCAATGATGGTTGAGCCATCGGCGAGACAGGCTGCCATCAGAATATTTTCCGTGGCACCCACAGATACGGTGGCAAAGTGAACCGTGCCGCCAGTGAGTTTTCCTGATGCCCTCACGTAGCCATCTTTCAGTTCAATTGTGGCCCCAATATCCTCAAAAGCCTTCAGATGCAAATCAATGGGACGGTTGCCGATGGCACATCCGCCGGGCAGGGAGACGATAGCCTCGCCTTCCCGTGCCAACAGGGGCCCCAGTACCAGAATGGAGGCCCGCATCTTGCGGACAATATCGTATGGGGCAGTTGTGCTGGTGATATTCTGGGCGGCAATGGTAACAGTCTGACCGCTGCCGATGTCCCAGCCCTCCTCGTCATAGCTGATCTTACTGCCAAGCTCCGTCAACAGACTGGCCAGGGTTTTAATATCTGCCAGATGGGGCAGGTTATGCAGGGTCAGACCACCTTTGGTGAGCAATCCCGCACACATAAGCGGAAGGGCGGCATTTTTGGCCCCGCTGATGGGGAGTGCGCCTTCCAGTCTGCGACCGCCTTCAATGACTATTTTTTCCATTTTATTTTGCCTCAATCGCCGGTGCTTTCCTAATTTTCCGCTTTAGTAAACTAAAGCTAGGGCAGCTTAGGCTATCCTCGTATTAACTCGGGCGGCCCTTGGCCTTTCTTCGCTGCGCTCAATTTTTACAATTTGGGCAGCGTTACACCGGTCTGGCCCATATATTTGCCGGATCTTGCGTTATAGGAAACTTCGCACGGCTCGTTGCCTTCAAAAAACAGAAACTGGCAGGCGCCCTCATTGGCATAGATTTTTGCGGGTAGGGGCGTTGTGTTGGAAAATTCCAGTGTAACATGACCTTCCCAGCCCGGTTCGAGCGGGGTTACATTGACAATAATTCCACAACGGGCATAGGTAGACTTGCCAAGACAGATCACCAGCACATCCTCTGGGATACGAAAATATTCCACTGTTCGGGCCAGAGCAAAAGAATTTGGGGGTATGATGCAGACATCACCAGGCCGGTCGACAAAACTTTCCGAGGCAAAGTTTTTCGGATCCACAGTCACCGAATCCACATCGGTAAATATCTTGAACTCACCTGAAACCCGCGCATCATAACCATAAGATGACAGGCCGTAGGATATGACCCCTTCACGCTTCTGTCGATCCTCAAAAGGGTCGATCATACCTCTGTTCAGGGCTTGTTCCCTGATCCATTTGTCGGACATGATGGCCATATTACTTTAAATCCTTTTTAGCATAATTTTCTATCTGTGTTTTTGTAACCCAGAATGGATTTGTCCACAAGTCTCTAGGTGGGCGGGCCGTTATTCTTTTGCCTTTTCCGGGAGAGCGTTGCTTTTGGGAGTGGGGGGTACTTGTTGTTTGCGCCGCTTCAGGTTATCCCTGAGTGCCTGTGCCAGTCGTTCCTGTTTTTCTTTTTGTTTGTCTTTTTTATTCATGGTGATCCTGCCAGTTTATGATCAATTGAGGCTAATTTAGGGACAATCTTCCTGAATCGCAAATAATTAGGGAATAGGGCTTGCGCCGTTATGAAAGCTGTGGCATCTTCCGCGCCATTCTGACAGAGAATTTTCTTTTGTCTGGCCCCCCTGTTCAGGGCCGCTGTAGCTCAGTGGTAGAGCGCGTCATTGGTAATGACGAGGTCGGAAGTTCAATTCTTCCCAGCGGCACCAGTTTCCCAAATGACAATGAAAATGCATAATTCATACTAGTCCTTTATATATAGGTAATACATAAAGGATGAAAATCACATTTTTGAAGTTTATGATCATGTTAGCAAACAACCACTAATTGTATTACTTTCGGTGCATACAAAAATCCATAGGCAGGAATAAATTTTTACTGCTAGTCAAGAAACTAGTTGTCAATTAATCATAAAACTTGAATATTTTTTGTCATATCTCTCACCTTCACTACATCCAAGCTCAATAGAAAACTCATAATATACTTATAGTCTTTTTGAGTTCCGTTATCGGTTATTTTTTCAATCAACTGTCGATTATCAGAGAGTGTCAAGACAGACCATACAGTCCAAAAAATTGATCTAAGTCAATGTTACACTCATTTAATAATAATAATATTAAGACAAAATTAGAGGATTTACCCGGTTCACTGAGGGCATTTATTTATTATTAACCATATAAATATCTGCGGATTGGCAGTAAAAACTATTTTTTTATAATTAGAAAATATAGCGCTTATATGTTTAATAGGAAATTATTCTGCTGGGAGCATGACTTACGACAAAAGATGCAAATGGGAACCGCCATAGAACATAATAGTAATTATTACAATCAACCGCAAGTTGAAATAAAAACCATTCTTTTTACATTATATTAATACAATTTAATAATACTGCTTTTTAAGAATAGTAATAACAGTAATAAGCTTAATGGCTTAAATAATCAGTATTATGACTAAGGCAGAGAATTAATCATTTAGCTAAACAGGAATTATTTATATCAAGAATGCTTTTGAAATTTAGCAATTTATAAATAGTCCAATGATGCAGAGTAGATTTAAACAAGGGAAATTTAGTAATGTCAACCTATTCAGTTACCCCAATCAATGAAGAAAGTATGTATGGTGAAAATGAGATCATCGTATCCAAGACCGATCTTAAAGGCAGAGTGACTTACGCCAATGATATTTTTTGCCGTGTTGCTGAAATGACTACTGAGGAGTTAATAGACCAGCCTCACAGTATTATCCGTCATCCCGATATGCCCCGTGCGGTCTTTAAATTGCTATGGGATACCCTTGAAGCCGGATCTGAAATCTTTGCCTATGTGAAGAATATGTCAAAGACGGGAAAATATTACTGGGTATTTGCCCATGTGACCCCCAGCTTTGATGAAAGAGGCGAGATCACTGGCTATCACTCGAACAGGCGCAAACCAGAAAGTCACGAAATAGATTCTATTTCCGGCATTTATGAGTTGCTGATGGCAGAAGAAAATAAACATTCAAATGCCAAGACAGGAATGGAAGCCAGTTTTGCCATGCTGGTAAATTTGCTGGCAGACCAAGGCGTGACATATTCAGAATTTGTCTGGTCATTAAGGGAAAAGAAAAATGCAGCCGCTTAAAAAACCCGCCATATCCAACACCAAAGAAAAAAGCAGCCTGGATTATTCATTTTTGTTTAGCAAACTGGAACAGCTCAGCAAGGAAAACGCGCTTTACAGAAAGGCTTTTGCCCAGATTAAGGAAGTTGCCAATAAAGTGGCCGGGGGTAATTTGACGGCACGGATTATCCATCAGGATGAATCTGAAAAAATCACTGCCACGTTGTCTGCTATCAATAACGCCTATGATTTTACCGAGAATTATATTCTTGCATCAGAGGAATCACAGATACTCGCATTACAAAAGCAGGATGAGTTTAGAAGAGATCAGTTACGGGCACTAAGAGACTATTTTGAGCAACAGGTTGCACCTGCATTAAGGTGAGTTAAGAGAGAGATTATTATGTTAAAAATGTTTAAAAAATCACAAGATAACAATTTCGTGGATACCTCGGTATCTGATGATGATGAACTGGAACAGCTTCGCAGTGAGAATGCACTCTATAAATCTGCCTTTGCCCAGATTGAAGATGTTGCTGCGAAAGTCGCAGATGGTGATATGCGAGCGCGGATCATTCATTGGGATCAGTTCGGCGATCTTACCCCAACGCTTTCTGCCATCAATCAGGCCTATGACCTGACCGATGCCTTTATCCGTGAATCGGGGGCATCATTGCAGGCCGCCCTGAACAAAGAATATCACCGCACCTTCCTGACCCGT
>JAJFIP010000391.1 GCA_021774875.1 Emcibacter sp. | reverse complement strand
TTGATCAATTAGGGCAAACAGGGCGGCTGGTTTCCGGCACATCCCTTGATAAGCCCGAAGGTGTATTTCCCCGCTATGTGAAGGTGGATGGCAAATGATCGTCGATAGCCATTGCCACCTGAATTATGGCACGATGATGGAAGATATGGACGGCGTAATGGCGCGGGCCAAAGAAGCGGGTGTTGAAACCATGTTGGCCATAAATGCCCGTCTAAGTGAATATGATGCTGTTCTGGCTCTGGCGGAAGAATATGATCATGTTTTTGCTACAGTTGGTAGCCATCCCCACGAGGCGGAAAAAGAACCTGATGTCCAGGCCACGGACCTGATCGAAAAAGCCCAACATAAAAAAATTGTTGCAATTGGTGAAAGTGGGCTGGATTTCTATTATGAATATGCCCCGCGCGAGATGCAGGCAGCAAATTTCCGGGCGCATATTACTGCCGCCCGTGAAACCGGACTACCGCTGATTGTTCATGCCCGTGATGCCGATGATGAATGTCTGGAAATATTGCGCGATGAAATGGGGAAGGGGGCCTATCCTGCTGTAATCCACTGTTTTACAGCATCTCGCGCCTTTGCGGTTGCCAGTCTGGATCTGGGTTTTTATATTTCCATATCCGGGATCGTGACCTTTAACAGTGCCAAAGACCTGCAAGAAACTGCAAAAATAATCCCCATGGACAGGCTGCTGATTGAAACTGATGCACCCTATTTGTCACCTGTACCCAAGCGCGGCAGGCCAAATGAGCCATCTTACGTAAAATATACTGCCAAATTTTTATCTGAACTACTGGAAATCCCTTATGAAGCTTTGGCCAAAGCCACGACAGATAATTTTTACAATCTTTTTACCAAGGCTTCGCGGCCATGGAAATAACGATTCTAGGTTGTGGCACATCAACCGGAGTACCTAAAATTGGTGGGAAATGGGGTGTTTGTGACCCTAACAACCCTAAGAACAGACGGCGCAGATCATCAATCTATATCGAGGATCAAGGGACAAAAATCCTGATCGATACAACGCCAGACCTGCGTGAGCAGTGTCTTGATGCGGGGATTACTCACATTGATGGGGTTCTTTATACCCATGATCATGCAGATCATACCCACGGAATCGATGACTTGCGGGCCATAGCACATATTATGAAGAAACGGGTCGAGGCTTACGGTAATGCTGACACTATTTCTATTCTGAAGAGGCGGTTTGAGTATATTTTTGCCACCAGAGAAGGCTATCCCGCCATCCTGAACAGTAATATGATTACGAATAAGAAATTTAATATTAATTCACTGGATATACAACCATTCGATCTCATGCACGGCAATGCCATTACATTAGGTTTTCTTTTAAATAAAGTAGCTTATACTACTGATTTTAATGCTATACCTGAGGAAAACGAAGGCTATTTATATGGGCTGGACCTATGGATAGTCGATACATTACGTCCGCAGCCACACCCAACCCATCCTCACCTTGACCAGACATTAGGCTGGATTGAAAAATTCAAACCCAAACGTGCAATCCTGACCCATATGACATGGGATATGGACTATGAGACTCTGAAAAAAGCACTACCAAGCCACATTGAGCCAGCTTTTGACGGCATGGTCATCAGTATCAAATAAAAACTGTCCTTCCTTTTTCTTATTAACATTACCTTAATAAGTATTTACTAATTTATAGAATTAGTCGTAAATCAACGATATAGGGCAAAATATGACAAATATTTTTTCAATAAGAGAAACTGAACTTCCAAAGGGCAGTGGCTTCCCTGTTTCTATGGTTCTGTTGGTTGTTACGATTTGTTTTGCTCCTGTTATATTGAACATATTCGGGATGAATTTTGCTTCTCTGGCAACGCATAAACCCGCATCAGTAGATCAGATGTTCTTTGCCTTAAAGGGTGGATTACACCATGCTTTACTGGAATGGAGTTCAGTCGTTGTTGCCTTGATGACGGTTTTGCTATCCTTCATTCACTATCGCAACAACAAGGATTTAACAGTACCTATTATTGGTATTGCACTGGTAAGTTCGGGCTTTATGGATATGTTCCATACTCTGGCCGCTACCAGACTGATTGATGCCGTTGCCGATAATACCAATTTAATACCTTTTACCTGGGCCTTGTCCCGCGGATTTCATGCCATAATATTGGTTGTTGGAGTATCAATTATACTTTACCTGCTCAAACAAAAATCAAAGCAAAATGGCTCTCGGATAATAGCCGTTGTCAGTATTTCCTTTATTGGCATTGCCTATTCTCTGGTTCATATTGCAGCAACAAGTGATATCCTGCCACAAACGCAGTTTCCAGACAGTTTGATCACCCGGCCATATGATGCCGTGCCATTAGTTATTCTATTGTTATCTGTGCCTTTATTCTGGCATCTTCATAAAAAAAATACATCTTTATTTACCGCGGCCCTGATACTCGCACTGGTGCCGGATATAACTCTCGAAGCCCATATGGCCTTTGGTTCTTCGGCCCTGTTTGATAACAATTTTAATATTGCTCATTTCCTGAAAATAATTGCATATCTGGTACCTTTCATGGGGCTTATGCTGGATTATATTTTCGCCTATACCCAGCTTGCACGCGAAGTTGATAAAAAACAACAGGCACAGGATGCCCTGATAAAGTCCAAGATAAGCGCGGAATCCACATCGGCGCGTATGGAAGCCATATTATCATCAGCAGCCGATGCTATCATTACCATAAATACAAAAGGTGACATATTATCGTTCAACAAAGCCGCCTGCAAAATATTCGGCTATAGGTCAAATGAAATATTAAGCAAAAATGTAAAAATACTTATGGATAGCGAGAATAAAACCGAACATGACGCTTATCTTTCCCAATATAGTAAAAATGGCAATAAACACATGATTGACAGCACGCGGGAGGAAATTGCGGTGCGGAGTAATGGGGAACTTTTCCCCATTGATCTTTCTATTTCAGAAGTAAAAACCCAGGGCGAACATATATATACAGCTTTTATTCGGGATATAACAGAACGCAAAACGGCTGAATCAGAACTTAGGCATGCCAAGGAACTTGCCGAAGAGACTTCAAAAATGAAGTCTGAATTCCTTGCCAATATGAGCCACGAAATTCGCACGCCTATGAATGGCGTCATCGGAACCACAGGATTACTTCTGGATACCAAACTAAGCGATGAACAACGTCATTATGCGGAAACAACAATGGGCTCTGCCGATGCCTTGCTTACCCTTATTAATGACATTCTGGATTTTTCAAAAATTGAAGCCGGTAAGATGGATTTTGAAAATGTAAATTTCAATATTCAGACACTCATGCAGGATGTGCTGGAAGTCCTGGCATTAAAATGCCCTGACCGAAATGTTGAATTGCTGTTCCATTTTGACAATGATGTCATAAGAAATGTGATTGGTGACCCGGGCAGGGTTCGCCAACTGGTGACAAATCTGCTTAGTAATGCCATCAAATTCACCCAGGAAGGTCATATTACCCTTAATGTTACCAGCACCGTGCTGACTGATGGCGAAATTATTTACCGTATCGAAGTGGAAGATACTGGAATTGGGATAGCCAGTGACAAACAGAGCCAGATTTTTGATAAATTTGATCAGGCCGACAATTCCACAACTCGAAAATTTGGCGGCACTGGACTTGGACTTTCAATCTGCAAAAGTCTGGCTGGTCTTATGGGGGGTGAAATTGGCCTTGAAAGTCAATTGGGCAGGGGGTCAACATTCTGGGTGACCATAATTTTGAAAGAAAACAATACAGTTGAAGAAGAGTTTGAGCAAGTTGATAACAGCCTGATAGCCACCAGTAAAATTCTTTCCGTTGATGACAACGATCTGGCAAATCAGCTAATTTTTGACCAGTTAAAACCATTTGGTGGCAAAGTCACATGCGTATCATCGGGAGCAGAAGCCCTTGAAGAACTAAAAGATGCTGTAGGGAAGGCTGAACCCTACGACCTTCTTGTCACTGATTATTGTATGCCGGAATTAAATGGGGAAATGCTGGCAAAACTTATCAAATCGGAAAAGGATATTTCTGATACCCTTATGGTGTTAGTAACCTCTGCGCCAGTAAGTGGTGACGGCCATAAAATGAAACAGATAGGCTTTTCCGGTTATTTACTTAAGCCTTTGTTTCCTAAGGAAATTATTAATATCATATCCATCATTCTTGGTGCCAGAAATGATGGTAAAAAAATACCACTGGTTACGCGCCATAACATCATAAAAGGTGAAATCAAAGATCAGGAAAAAATTACTTTTAATCATAAACACATCCTTCTGGTAGAGGATAATCCGGTCAATAAAATGATTGCAACGGTTATACTTGAAAATCATGGCTGTATTGTAACACCAGCTGGCAACGGTATTGAGGCTTTGAGTATGTTCAGCATGAGAAAATTTGACCTCATATTTATGGATTGCCAGATGCCTGAAATGGGTGGATTAGAGGCATCAACAAAGATTCGCGAATTTGAACAAGATAAAAATCTACTCAAAACCCCGATAATAGCCTTTACCGCTAATGCTATGGATGGAGACCGGGAAGAATGTATTGCTGCTGGTATGGATGATTATATATCAAAACCGGTAAATCAGATTGCCATGCAAAAAATACTTGGTAAATGGCTTGGCGATAGTCAGGCTCAACCAGAACAATCGTCAAGCGATATTGCTGCGGATCTGAATTCTGAGCTAGTAATTGACATTGATATTCTTGAAAATTTAAAAAACATCACCAATGGGCAACATATTATGATTTTAAAGTCATTTCTGGATATGTCAGAAGAAATAATTCCTACCATTAGCGAAGCTATCAATAATAATGATGCCAAAGCACTGAAACGTATCACACATTATTTCAGATCTTCAAGTATGCAAATCGGGGCTACTAGATTAAGCGAGCTTATCATTGAACTGGAAAATTTCGGCATGAATGAAAATCTGAAAGGCATTAAAACAGTGCACGACAATTTTGTTTCACACTCAAAGGAGGTCATGAGTGAATTAAAAAAATATATCAGCAATGATAAAGCTGCATAACTGTAATCCCTGAGATGATCTCAGTTCTGTAATTACTATAACTTTACTTCCAGTCTGCTTATCTTACCTAAAGGCCATATAACGCAACAATTCAACATAAAAATTTACCATAATATAAATTATGCGTGGAATGACTATATATATTTAAGTAAGTTCTGTAGTCAAAGGTATGATATCCCTCATCTATATATAGATTCTTTTACGCTTTACCCTATTCAAATGTAATTTCATCGCAAACGACTGTAGTTTTGTTTTTTGCCTGCTACGTTATGAAAATGGAAGATATAAATATAGTGGGATAAAAATGACCCTGACTCAAAAAGGCCAAAAAAATCAGGCTGAAAAAACGATGTTGCTTGCTTTAAGACTCCAATTAGACAAATATAGCTTTAACAAAAGGTATGCACTGCTACCTGAAATATCTGTCTTTGCCACCGGGGAAATGAAATATCTTGGCATAAGCAACATAAAGAATATCGCCTTACAACTCCTGTCCTCCGTAGGGACGGCATTGGCATGGGCATCCCGCAAGACCACACAGCTTGTTATGGATGCCCTGCCTGCTGTCCGTCCAGACTGGATAAAAAACCAGAAGGTGCAACTGCAGGAGCTGGCACTCCCCTATTATCTATGCAGAAATCAATGATAATCTCAAGAGATTCCTTGATTATCCTCACCGTACAAAGCTATATTTACCGTATGTTGCAAGGTGATATGACAAGCACGCGGATATTCAAGTCAACTATTTAGGTGCCTATTGGATAGAAAACTAAAAAACTTGATTGAACATAGGGAAAAGCTATTTTGGAGTCTTCAGATTCTTGGCTGGTTTGCCTATTGCGCTGCCCGGACGCTTAATGCCTATGCACTTGGTGAAAAACCGGAATTCATTTATGCTGTTATGATGGGCGTGATCGGCGGTTTCTGGATTACAATTGGCATGCGCCATATTTTTCAGTTTTTACGCCACTCTAATTTGTCTTCAATAGCACTACTCGTCTCGACTATCCTATGCATTGGCATAAGTTCAATGCTGTTCTCATTCGTTGAAGTCTGGTCAATGAACCAGCTTTATGATCCAGACTGGACTATGCAGGGCCTCGGTTTTTTATACCGCACACTCTATGACACATTTGTTTTAATGGCCTGGACAGGATTATATTTTGTAATCAACTATCATTTCCAGCTGCAACAGCAAAAGGAATTGTATCTTGCTGCCTCTGCACAGGCCCATCAGGCACAGCTTAAAATGCTGCGTTACCAGTTGAACCCACATTTTTTGTTCAATACACTCAATGCAATTTCAACATTGGTTCTGGCCAAGCAGTCAAAAGAAGCCAACAATATGTTAACAAAACTAAGCTCTTTTTTAAGATTCAGCCTGGTCAGTCAACCCATGCAGAAAACCACTCTGGAAGAAGAAATATATGCCCTGTCCCTTTATCTTGATATTGAAAAAATACGGTTTCAGGAACGTCTGAAAATTGTCATGAATATTTCAGAAGAAGCCAAATCAGCATTGATCCCCAGCCTGCTGTTGCAGCCGCTAGTGGAAAATTCTATTAAATATGCCATAAACCCCAAGATCGAAGGTGGATGCATCACCATCAGTGCTGTTATCAAGAATAATAAGCTTAAAATTACCCTAAGTGATGATGGCCCCGGATTCACAAATATAGTACATAAAGAAATCAGTCAGCTTTCCAGTGGTGTTGGTATCGCAAACACAAGGGAAAGACTGTCTAAACTTTATCCTGATGAGAACAGCTTTGACATAATCAGCAGAGAGACCAAGGGAGTAACCATAAAAATTTCGATACCTTGTGAATATTCAGCAGACAAAAAGCTTGATAAATCATTTGCGGAGATCGCTCAATGACAGAAAAAAAAATCAGAACCCTGCTAGTTGATGATGAACCACTTGCTCTGCGCGGTTTAGAACTGCGACTAAAGGAATATGATGATATAGAGATTATCGGCACTTGCGCCAATGGGCGCGAAGCAATCAAGAAAATACGTGCCGAGCGCCCTGCCCTGGTTTTTCTGGATATTCAAATGCCCGGCTTTGACGGATTTGCAGTAATAAGGGCATTGGCGAAAGAAGAAATGCCGTTGATAATATTTGCAACAGCATTTGACGAATATGCCATTAAAGCCTTTGAAGCCCATGCACAAGACTATTTACTGAAACCCATTGATGAAGATAGACTGAATGAATCCATCCTCAAGATCCGGGGATTGATTCAGGAGCGGATAACAATAGAACAAAATGCCAAACTCATTAACCTGATAAGGTCCATGGATAACCCCCCTTCCCTTGAATTATCTGAAATAATTAATTCGCAGGACATGAGTATTGAAAATAATTTTGAATCCTACCTACATATAAAAGATCGCGGACAAATAGCCCGAGTGAATATCTCTACCGTTGAATGGATAGATGCGGCAGGAGATTATATGTGCCTACATGCCGAGGGAAAAACCCATATTTTAAGGGAAACCATGAAAAATATGGAAAAAAGACTGGACCCGGAATTATTCCAGAGAGTTCACCGCTCAACTATTATCAATATATCCAAAGTAACGGAACTTCAGCCAACCAGCGGCGGCAAATATAGCATCACTTTGGAAAGCGGTGCTGAACTTCAGGTCAGCCGTAATTATCGTGATGTGTTAGCCAAATTCCTGTAATAGAAATAAGCCGAATTTACATTTCTGGAAGCTTGCCAATGCTGTCATTATTGGCTTTTTTTAATTTCTTCATTGCCAATTTAAGTTTTTGGCGTTCCTCAGTATTGCCCTTGATTTGATCAATTCCGTTTTCCTGAATATTTATAAGTATATTATCCAATTCAGTAGACAATGAGATAAATCGCTCCAGAAGCATACCTGATGCATTGGAAATAGTACCCAGGTCTTTAGCACTATTATGTAAATCCTTTAGAATACTATTCTTATCGCTGACTGCTTTCTCCAAGGCGATTTGTTTTACTTCAAGTTTATTCAGACTGGTTTCCATAAACTTGCCAAGACGTCCATAGGTGCCTTCAACCCCCGCAGCCAGGGAGGATATAATTTTTTCACTGCCTTTTTGAGTCATTTTTTCACTATTGTTCAACACCTTCTGCATTTCCGTGAGATGCTTACTGATGGCTGTTGTCTGTTTTTCCATTTGTTTGGAAAATTGTGTGTTGGCCTCGGAAAATTGTTTTTTCATTTGATCAGCAGCTTGTGTTGCACTTTTAATAGTTTTGTTCAGATTTCCTATATCTGTTCCTGATTTTTTTTCCATAGTTTCAGCAAAACCAACAAGAGTTTTCGACAGAATATTATCCAGTTTCTTTTCCTGTTCCGCAGTCAGGGCTTTAACGGCTCTGGAGATTTCTTTCATTGGTTTATCCAGACTGCTCCGCAGTATATTATCAAACTGCTTTGCTGCCGAATTACTGACGAGAAGACCCTGAATATTACCCAGATCGCGCTGCCATTCATTCTGATGAAATAAACCGTTTATCATTCTGGCCAAACCGCGGGCACTTTGTGATAAAAATAAATCGAATATATGTGCGAGACCCGACATAATTACCGCAGAAACCAGAAAATACAAAAAAGCCGTCATTCCCGGCTGTATCGCGATTAGAAAGGTGATGCCTTCTTTTTCCTCCGTAAAGGAAAATGAAAGCATCGAAATTCCCAAGCAAATCACGCCTGCCCCAATCAACACTCTGGCAAACAGTATAAAGAAGCCTAACAAAAGGTGATCATTTACCAGACTATCCACATTAAAAATAACATTTGCCGGTACAGTGGCCCTGACAGGAGAAATTAAATGCTTCTGGTCTTTTTTGTTGCTGGCTTTTTTCTTAATGATACGAACGTTTTTCAGAGCTTCTGCTTTCACCTCTTCTTCTGGTCCCTGAATAAGATAGGGGCCGTATGACATTGCCAGCCTTTCAATAAATCCCAATCCTTTT
>JAJFIP010000040.1 GCA_021774875.1 Emcibacter sp. | reverse complement strand
ACTCAAAAAGATTGTTGCCACAATCCGGGATATGGTCACACCTTCAGATATGCTGGAAAACGCTCTTAACGCCACAATGGAAGGTATAAAAGCAGACTGTTGTGCCATAATCCAAAAGACAAAATACGAAGGCGGTGGTTTCAAGGCCGAGGTCAGGCAACAACAGGGAGAGCTTTCTAATCCTGACCTGGTTTATTCCCTGTGTCAGAAAGCCATGGAATTCTGGCAGAAACCCGGAAATACCACTGGCAATGCAGAAATTTTGCAAATTGAAGGGCATCAAATCCTTATGGGGGTCACCAACCATCATGGCAGAGACAATGGGGCCATTTTCCTGATCCGCGATAAGACTGGGGAATTGGCAGGTAATTCGGCCAATAGCTGGTTTGAGGATGATATCCATCTTTTTAAAGGTATCACCGCCCATCTCGGCATTGCCCTGGAACAGGTCATTACCCATGAAGAACTTGAAAAAAGAGCTTTTACCGATGACCTGACAAATCTGTTAAACCGTAGAGCCTTTGCCCAGGAAATCAAAAAACGCATCAAAAATCAGAAAAGAAGCCGTAGCAAAGGGGCTTTACTTTTCATTGATATGGATAACTTCAAGAATATTAACGACAACAAAGGCCATGCCCACGGCGACATGATTTTGCAGGAAATGGCTAAACTAATACTGGGTTCCAAGCGAATTGGTGACTATTCTGCCCGCCTGGGGGGTGATGAATTTGCCGTCTGGCTGGATGATATTTCCGAAAAAAATGCTCTCCTCTGGGCACAAAGATTTATCGCCACAGGTTCCCGACTTGCCCATTTAGCCGATGTGGAAGGCCCCCAATTATCCATTTCCGTCGGCATTGCCATCAGCAGCCCTGATCATGATCTGACTTTTGATGATTTGCTGGAAAATGCTGACAAGGCGCTTTATCAGGCCAAAGCCAATGGCAAGGCTTCTTGCTATATGTATGACCCGGATGACAGGCAACCAGATAGTCATCAAGAACCATCCACCGAAGATAAAACACGTCAAGAGAGTGACTCCGATGCTTAGAAATATAATACAGCGCCTGTTTGGCGATCCTGACAAAAAATATTCCTATGAAGAGGCCCGTGAAGCTCTGGAAGAGAAGAACAACCAGGACAAGCACATACTCGCAAGCCATTCGGATACAAAACCGGAAATTCTCTATTATCTGGCAACGGACCAATCCGCCGCTGTCCGCCGGAAAATAGCCGCCAATATTAGCACCCCCCATCAAGCTAATTCTGTTCTGCTTGAAGACGATGACGTTGAAGTACGTCAGGAACTGGCCCGGAAAATTTCCCGCATGTTGCCGGATCTCGGTGAAGATGAAGTCGTAAAAATCCGCGAAAAGGTCATAGAAATTCTGGAAACGCTGGCCAATGACCAGTTTCCACAGGTGCGGCGAATTATATCTGAAGAAATAAAAACATTTGATTGTGTGCCTAAACATATCATCTTGTCGTTGGCTAATGACGACCAGCTGGAAGTCTGTTCCCCGGTGCTTGAATATTCCCCCCTGCTCAGCACTGATGATTTAAAAGAAATCATCGCGGCCACTACCGTTGACGGTGCCTTAAAAGCCATCGCCCAAAGACCTCATGTGGATGAGGAGCTTTCAGACGCCATTACTTCCTCCCTTGATATTCCGGCAGTAGCTGCTCTGCTCGCCAATAAAAATGCTCAAATAAGGGAATCAACACTGGATGCGATCATTGATCAGGCCACTAAAATTGAGGAACTTCATCACCCACTGGCCAGTTACGCTAATCTTTCAATTCGGGCTATCAAGCGCATCGCCAATTTTGTCGCCTCCTCACTGGTGAATCAGATGATCAGTTCCTATGACCTTGACAAGGACGTGGCCAGGGATCTGTTGCGAAGGGTAAGAGTCCGGATCAAGGAGACCAGGGTTGATGAAGAGAAAAAAGATACTCTGGAAAAACAGGCCCGGAATTTTTATGACCGTGGTCTGCTGGACGATGCCTTCATTGAAAACACCATCAAAAACCGCCAGAAGGAATTGCTGTATCTATGCCTGTCGGAAATGGCAAAAATGCCAGTGGGTTCAATCCGGAAAATTATTAGCAGCAAAAAGGCCAAGCGGGTTGTGGCATTAGCCTGGCGCAGTGAACTTAACATGAGAACAGCCATCAAGCTTCAACTGGAAATATCATGTATCCCTTCCAATCTGATTCTTAACGCCAAGGACGGACGTGATTTCCCCCTGTCTGAAACGGATATGAAATATGATTTGGCACTCTATGAAGGGGGCTAGATTATTTCAGTCTGCGGATCAAAGTACCAACGCCATGCTCGGTGAAGAGTTCTAATAGCAGCGCATGTTCCACCCGTCCGTCAATAATAACCGCCCCGCCGACACCCCTTTCTACCGCATGAATACAGGTATCCACTTTCGGAATCATTCCTCCGTTAATTGTGCCATCTGCTATCAGTTCATGGCTCTGTTTCGCTGTCAATTCCTGTAACAGCTGCATATCCTTATCCCGCACCCCGGCAACATCGGTCAGCAGCAGCAGGCGTTCTGCCTGTACTGCGCCGGCCAAAGCGCCGGCCATGGTATCGGCGTTGATATTATAGGTTTCGCCATTATCCCCAAGCCCTATTGGTGCAATTACCGGAATGATATTGGTATTATGAAACATTGTCAGAAACTCAGCATTCACAGACTTGGGATAGCCAACAAACCCAAGGTCCAGAACCTGTTCAATCTGTGAATCCGGATCCTTTTTGGTCCGACGCAGGGGTTCAGCCACCACAAGATTATTATCCTTGCCGCTAAGACCGATGGCATGGCCACCGACATTGTTGATAGCACCAACTATGGATTTATTGATATTGCCCGATAGCACCATTTCCACGACCTCAACCGTGGCCTTGTCCGTAACCCGCAAGCCATCAATGAATGAGCTTTCAATTTTCAACCGCTCCAGCATACTGCCAATCTGCGGACCCCCGCCATGAACCACGATCGGGTTCATACCCACCTGCTTCATCAGAACAACATCATGGGCAAAGCTCAGGGCCAGATCCTGATCACCCATGGCATGACCACCATATTTAATGACTATGGTCTTGCCGCTATAGCGACGCATATAGGGCAAGGCCTCAGACAGAATACTGGCCTTCTTGATCCAGCTGGCTTTTTGTTTATCCAGCTTTGATGTTATTTTATCCGTCATAAAACCCTAATTCCCATAAACAAGATCAGCTATTGCAGCACGTAATTCCTCTACCCCGTCACCCTTGGCCGAACTGGTCAAAATAATGTCGGGATGTGCCGCCACATTCTTGCCTATCTCAGCTTTGGTCTTTTCAGCTATCTTTTCCTGCTCCGATTTTTTCAATTTGTCAACTTTTGTTAGGATTATCTGGTAAGAAACCGCAGATTCATCCATCATTGTCATGATTTCCCGATCATTCTGCTTAATTCCGTGGCGACTGTCCACCAGCACGAATGCCCGGCGCAGATTGGGCCGACCCCGAAGATAGCTTTTCAGCAGCTTGGTCCAGTCTTTCACCTGCGAGCGCGAAACCTTGGCATAACCATAGCCCGGCAGGTCCGAGAGATACAGCCCGCCCCCATTTTTACAATCTATGGAAAAGAAATTTACTTCCTGGGTTCTGCCTGGTGTATTGGAAGTTCGTGCCAGGCCTTTCTGGTCGGTGAGCGCATTGAGAAGGCTCGATTTTCCTACGTTGGACCGCCCGGCAAAGGAAACTTCCACCATATCGGCTGGCGGCAAATGTTTCAGTGCCACCACACCCAAAAGAAATTCGGCACGTCTGGCAAATAAAAGGCGGCCCAGCTCTATGCGTGCAGCCTTTTCTTGCTCTGTCTGGGCATCCATTGGTCAGGCCTTGTTTTTAACCGGAACCGGATCCGCCCGCCGCATCAAAATCCACTGCTGTAATATTCCCAGAATGTTACTGAAGGTCCAGTAGATCACCAGCCCAACCGAAAATTGCGATAGCATAAAGGTGAATATAATAGGCATGAACAACATGATCTTGCGCTGCATGGGATCACCTGTTGACGGGTTCATCTGCATCTGTAACCACATGGTAAAGCCCATGAAAATTGGCAGAATACCTAAAGCCAGAAATCCGGTTGGTTCCCAAGGGATCAGACCAAACAGATTGGTGACCAGCATGGTGTCCGGCCCGGACAGATCCTTGATCCAGCCAAAAAACGGTGCATGACGCATATCAATGGTCACATAAAGCACTTTATAAAGCGCAAAAAATACCGGGAATTGCAAAAACATCGGCAGACAGCCTGAAACCGGATTTACCTTTTCATTTTTGTACAGTTCCATAGTTGCCTGTTGCAATTTTGTCTTGTCATCGCCAAATTTTTCTTTCAGAGCCTGCATCTTTGGTTGCAGAACCTTCATCTTGTTCATGGATTTATAACCCTTGTTAGCCAGCGGAAACAGGGCCAGCTTGACGATGGCAGTCAACATCAAAATGGCAACACCGAAGTTGCCAGCAAAAGCAAAGAGGATTTCCAAAAGATAGAACATCGGTTTGGTCAGAAAATAAAACATCCCCCAGTCAATGGAATAGTTTAGCATTTTTACATTTTCGACTTCGGTATAATGATCCAGCACGGCAACCTTCTTTGCACCGGCGAACAGTCGGGATTTCTCTTGATAACTCTCGCCAGCTCGCAAGGCCGTCCAGTTGTGAAAATAATTGGAATAAAATTTTTCCTGCGTTTCATCACCACGTCGATAAATTTCACTACTGAAATCTTTACTCTGGTCGGGGATCAATGCCACTAGCCAGTATTTATCTGTAATCCCCACCCAGCCACCATCGGTGCTTTTCTTAGATTTTTTTTCTTTTTTCCCTAAATCTTCAAGATCCGAGTATGTAAATTCCTCAATGCCCTCATCCAGTGACCACATGGGGCCTTCATGGAGGATAAATAGTGCTTGACCCTCAGGACGGCCTTGTCTGACAACTCGGCCATATTGGGCAACCTTAACCATATTCTCTGTCGCATTGGTCACTTTTTGAGTAACAGTAAACATATAATCCTCATCAAGGGCAATGGTCCGGCTGAATAATAGTCCGGCCCCGTTATCCCATTTCAGGGTAACCTCATCACCCGCAGCCAGAACATCATTGTCCGTTGTCCAGACAGAATCCTTGTCCGGCCCCTTGGCGCCATCAATACCCCAGCTGAAATCAACAAAATAAGCCCCCTCTGTACCCTCCGGGTTAAGTAGTGCCACATCTTTGGAATCTGCATCCAGAGTTTCCTTATAATCGGACAGGGTCAGGTCGTCTATACGCGCCCCCTTCAGCGCGATAGAGCCATGTAAATGGGGGCTATTGATGATGATCCTGGTTCGTCCTGAAAGAACTTCCTCCCGGTCAACCGTGATCGGCATAATATCTATCGGACTTTGGTTCGGAATATCCGCTGAAACATCTGAGCTGGCACTAAAGTCTGGAAGCTCCTCGCCCTTTTGTTCCGCTTCTGCGATCAGCTGTTCCTGCCGGGCCTGTTCAATGGCCCGTTGCCGGGGCGCATCATAAAAATAAGTATACCCCAGCAAAATCGCCATGGTCAGGGCAATAGCCATCATAAAATTACGGTTGTCTTCCATAAACTTCTTCTCTAGTTACTATTGTTCTTTTAATCTTCCTTTTCAGGAACCGGATCATAGCCATGACCACCCCATGGATGACAACGCCCAATACGTCTTATCGCCATCCAGCTGCCCTTAATAGAGCCAAAACGATCAATCGCCTGTTCAGCATATTCCGAACATGTGGGTAGATAACGACAGTTTTTCCCCAATAGAGGCGAAAGAGTATATCTATAGACTGTGATCAAGCCTTTCAAGAGCCAGTTTGGTCCAAGACCCATTAATTATGTCCAATTTCGTTGTTTGACCGCTTTAATCGCTTTAGACACCAGCTAAAATCACGAATCAGCTGATCAAAGGACATTTCCAGTATGGCGGTTCGGGCGATCACAACATAATCATGGCCCTGTTCGCCCTTGTCCCATAAAATCTGCCGTACTACTTCCCGCAACCGCCGCTTGGCCCGTGACCGCTGCACCGCATTGCCGACCCGCTTGCTGGCGGTATAGCCAACACCGATGCCGGGAGTGTCCTGCTCTTCCCGTTTTGCCACCTGAACAATCATGCTGTCTGATACCCATTTTTTATTCACCGCCGCAACTCGCAAAAAATCCTTCCGCTTGGCAAGAACAGAAATTTTTTGCATGTTTTTTTCGGCTACCTGGATCATTTCTTGTTCTCAAATAACAAAACCGGCCTCTGAATAACAGGGCCGGTTTATGAAAATGTCAAAATACTGGTTCCAGCAATTATGCTGACAGACGTTTCCGACCCTTGGCACGACGTGCTGACAGGATCCGGCGCCCACCGACTGTTGCAGACCGTGACCGAAAGCCATGCCGACGTTTACGAACCAGAATACTTGGCTGAAATGTACGTTTCACTGGAATACTCCATTTGCCGCTATTATTATCTATGCCTTGGCATAAAAAAGTTGCCGCCAAACCATCACAGCCCGACGCTCAATTTCAAAACGGGTGTATATAGCCAATCTTGGGGCAAGTCAATCACCAACACCATCAATATTCTGTTTTTTTATCGGTGAAAAATTATTTCTCCCTTTCCGCCAAAAAATAGCTACACTCAGGTTGTCGGAAAATAAAATAATAAGGCTGCTCCATATTCATGGTTGAAAAATTGAAACGCTTGTCTCTCAAGTCAAATCTTTCCATGCAACTTCTGTTGCTGACCATGTTTTTTGTCCTGCTGGCAGAAGTATTTATCTATATTCCGTCGATCATTAATTTCCGCAAAACCTGGCTTGAAGAACGACTGTCGGCGGCTAATATTGCCATATTAGCTATCGAAGCCGCCCCCGATCATATGATCGATGAGCGGCTATCGAGACAACTACTGGATAATGCTCAAGTCGTCGCCATCAGCCTGAAGCAACAAGACAAAAGGCAACTTGTGCTTAATACCGATCAGCCACTGAATATTGCGGCCCGCTATGATATTCGGAATCCTTCCTATTGGATACAGATTCGCGATACCGCAAAAGGCCTGTTCCATAGTCACCCCCACGGCAGCCTGATACAGGTTACCGGGCATGTTAATTTCATTGCGGATAATGATGAGACTTTCATCGAGATTATTTTTTATGAAAATTTACTCTGTGAAGATATGAAGACATTTTCCACCAATGTCATGCTGCTCTCAATCATTATTTCGCTGATTACCGCCGGGCTGGTCTATTTCAGCCTGTCCTATCTGCTGATCCGGCCCGTTAAAAAGATGACAAAAAGTGTTATTTCCTTTCGCACCGCCCCTGAAAATGCCACTGATGATTTATCTGCCGAGGGCCGGGCCGATGAAATTGGCATGGTCATGCGTGAACTCGGCGCCATGCAGGATGAAATCCGCACAGCACTGATTCAGAAAAAACATCTGGCCCAACTCGGGGAAAGTGTCAGCAAGATCAACCATGATCTGCGTAATATCCTCTCTAGCGCCCAGATGGTTACCGATCACCTGAGTACAATTGATAATCCTGTTGTTCAGAAACTAACCCCGCGGTTTGTCACCGCTATCGACCGGGCTATCAGGCTGTGCGAGAACACCCTGAAATATGGCAAAACCGGCGTGGAAAAGCCAGTTCCGTCCACTGTCGATCTTTGTCAGATCATGGAAGAAGTTATCTTTTCTCTTGGTATTTCCGATCTCGAAGACTTGATATTCAATAATGAAATCCCCAGTGATTTTTCCATAGAGGCAGATGCGGACCAGATATTCCGGGTGTTCCTGAATCTGGCACGTAATGCTATTCAGGCCATGAATAAAAAGGGGAAAATAACAATCACCGCTCACCATGCAGAAGAAAAAAATATCATTGATATTATTGATAACGGCCCCGGTATTCCGGACCGGATCAGGGCAACCCTGTTCCAGCCCTTTCACCATAGCGGACATGGCGGGTCAGGCCTTGGTCTTGCCATATCAAAAGAACTTCTCGAAGCCCACGGCGGGACATTGGAACTGGTAACTTCCACTGACAAGGGTACTCATTTCAGGATTATTTTATAAGCACAACGCCTTCCCGGCGTTTGTCGGCACCGCCTTCATAGCGGATACCATCATCGCCGTAATGGACGATAATACCGTGAAGACCGCTGTTGATGCCTCTTGTCTGCACCTGATGACCTTTTTTACTTAATGGCTCCGCGTGGGCCGTTATGTCTGTTTCTTTTTCCAGATATACCGTACCCCCTCTGGTTAAAAAATGGGGTTGGTCTATGGCCTCCTGCATGCCCATATTCCAGTCCAGCACATTAATGATGGTCTGGGTAACATAGGCAATGATGCTATTGCCCCCAGGGGAGCCAATGGCCATGATTGCCCGCTGCTGATCGTCCAGCACAAAGGTTGGCGACATGGAACTGCGCGGGCGTTTGCCCGGTTCAATACGATTTGCCACGGGTATTCCATCTCTTTCAGCAAGCAGGGAAAAGTCAGTCATTTCATTATTCAGCAGGAAGCCACCAACCATGACCCGACTGCCAAAGGCACTTTCAATAGTCCCTGTCATACTGACCATGCTACCCCACTGATCTACGATGGAAAAATGGGTGGTGGACGGCAATTCCGGAGTCATGCCCTCGGCAACAGCAATATGGCTCGCCCCGGGCGGCTTGCCCGCACTGGCTCTGCCCATGGATTTCGCCAAGTCAATTTGGCCCGCACGTTCTGCGAGATAGGTTGGATCCGTGAACATTTGTAACGGAACATCTACATAATCGCTATCTGC
>JAJFIP010000390.1 GCA_021774875.1 Emcibacter sp. | reverse complement strand
TATTTACTAACAAGTTCAGCCTCTCCCTCCAACATATCTAGCGGTTCAGGAATATCACTGTGAATTTCAATTTGTGGCACCGCTTTTTTGTTGTCATTGGCGGCGGCCGAGGGGTGAGGCGATCTTGGATCTTTGTTTTTGGTCATTTTATTTCGCTCGAATAATGGGAAAATACCTTCATCAGAGCCAGAAAAAATCTCGCCGTCAAGTATTGAACGATTGGTGCAACAAGAGGCTACAGAGTAGTGCAGTGCATTGGCGGGAACTACAGAGGAACAGCGAGAACCATGGTGAATTCTGGAGAACATCATTTGCATGACATTTTATCCAAAAAACGGCCCTTTTTGCCGCCACTATATATGGGTTCTGGCAAAAAAGTCCGTTTGCATCGTAATTTTCCTGAAATCATCTTCCGAGTCTCTCCTCGCCTAAATATTAATTGAAATCAATAATTCCTTCTCTCAGTGCAATATAAACAGCACCAGCAATCGTTCTGGCCCCAAGAGCTTTTCTAATGACCATACTATGCTTGTCAGCCGTATGGATACTGATGCCAATCACGTCTGATATTTGAGTCAGTGTCATGTCCTCTTTGGCCAACCTTTCCAACATTAGTCTGGGCTTGGCGGTAGTTTTGATTGAATACGGTGTCTTGGCCTCTTCAAAAAAATCTTTGAACTTGGACTTTCCCAATTGCAAAATTATTTTACCCAAAAGCATGAGTTCCTGCTCACAGTTCGCAACGGTGTCATAAAATTCATAGATGTCGTCTGTTCGTGACGTGATGCTAAACAAGAACCGCCTATCCCCGAATATTATGGGGATAAGATAAAAGTCATGTAAGCCGTGGTTTTTGTAAAAGTCTGACAGAATACGGTTCCGCGCCATGTCATGGGTCTCTACGGGGGCATCCATCATATAGTTCTCAATTGTGGAGCGAAGAATTGGTTGAGAAGACGACAGGCCATAACTGATGGCATAATCATCTTTGATATAGCCGCCTTTTTTGCAAGCCAAGACCAGATCTTTCGGCTGGTCTGTAAAAAGCAAACTTGGGATTAAGGTCAGATAAGTGAAACTAAACCCAGAAAAGCCCATTTGTTCAATAATATTAGAAATCTTAGCGGCAAATTGTTCTTGCGACCTTGCACTACTGAGGCTCCTGTAACAGATGATTTCAAACTTTTTCTGTATTCGAGCGATTTGTGTTGGAGAAGCTTGAGAAGCGGGTTTCTTTCCATTTAACTCATGAATGTTCTGTCTGTCATTTTTAAGATCAATATTTTCCAACATAGTGTAGCCTCCGGGTCATGTGAATATGAAGACACCAAGGCATTTTAAAAACTATACTGAGCTCTGGTGCCGGGAGCTTGAAACCACTTCTAGGAAGTGTGGGCTGTATTTCCTGTAAACAGGTATTCTATTCCAGCGCCACCCCCGACATAAGGAGAAATTCATCCAAAATGGATAACATTATATGGGGGTATAACGTTATTTTTAGAAAAATACCACTCGTTATCGGGAGTGGGCCTACCTAGAAGACGGTTTCAACCGTCACTGCTATCGCAGTACAACCATAATATCACACAAAACCTTAAATACAACCAATTTTTACCCTATCTTGGGGTAACCTAAATTAGGGTTTTAGGATTGCCTTTTACAGGAAGGCACTAAATGACAAAATCCGTTTTCAGCAAAAGATATGACCGTTTTAGAAGTCTCCTTGTTGAAAGGAGAAAAAAGGTAGAGTTATCTCAAGTAGAACTAGCAGAGAAGTTAAAAACACGCCAAACATTCATTTCAAAATGTGAATTAGGGGAACGCCGAGTTGATATTGTAGAAATGATGGAATTTGCAGAAGCGTTGAATTTTGACCCTCATGAAATTATCGACGAGCTCTTAAAGGTAAAATAGTGGCTCAGAAATTCTTTCTTGTATATCTACCAGATATACGTTAATGTATAGTCATTAGATATACAAGAAAGAGCCGTCATGTCAAAAACAGCAGCAATAAATATGCGGGTAGAACCAGAACAGCATGCTCTGGTTACTAGAGCAGCAGCCATGCTCCATACGGATAGAAGCAGCTTTATCATGAGTGCCGCTTGCCGTGAGGCCGAGAATGTCCTGCTTGATCAGCGGTTGTTTCATCTGGAAGAAGATGATTTCAAGAATTTGCAAACTATCCTGAAAGCTCCAGTAGAAGAAAATGCCCGCCTTAAGAAATTACTAACCGAGGCATCCCCTTGGGAAAAATAACCCTACCTGAAACAATCACACCAGACCATGATCTGGCATTGTTTGATTGTGGTCATGAGACATTGAATGAATGGTTGCAAAAAAGAGCATTGAAGAATCAAGGCCTCAATGCAAGCAATACCTACGTCATATGCGACAATGAACGGGTGGTGGGCTTTTATGCCATTGCCACAGGAAGTATTGAACGTTTAAGCGCCTCAGGTGCCGTTACAAGAAATATGCCGGACCCCATACCGGTTATGGTACTGGGACGATTGGCTGTTGATCAATCGTATCAAGACCAAAAACTGGGCATAGCCCTACTGAAAGATGCCATGCTTAGGACACTGAAAGTTTCGCAAATCGTCGGGGTTAAAGCTCTATTGGTTCATGCAATCTCAGAAGAAGCTAAAAAATTCTATATGCATTTCGGTTTTCAGGAATCTCCCGTTAATTCTATGACTCTGCTGTTGATCATCAAAAAGATCAAGGCTCACTATGGAGAAGGTCTCTGACATCGAATAAGCGACAAAATTGCTGAGAGAAACTTATTTCTAATTCAGTCTTTTTCTTAAACCCTTACCCGCCTTAAAAGAATAATCAATAATCAGAGAAATTCAATCTTATACGTTGTGTAATGGCCTGCAAGTTCACTATGATCACGATCAAATTAAGCAGATGAATGAGCTGGAAAGCTTGGCCGTGGGGGAAAAATATTTTCGGTTCTCTGTGATAACTTTCGAACGGAAGCATCTTAAAAAACTTAAATGCGTGGCATAAACTTTATGCTATCAAGCTGGGTAGTCAAAGCTCATTATTTTCGGTTTACCGAATGAAATAAGTATGACTTTTTTGAGCTTGCGCCGGCGGCGGCAATGCAGATTATGAGGAACAATTCCATCGGATTTTTCTGGTCAGGGTCTGTGCAAGAATCACCTTCGCGTCCCGTCATAAAATGACTTTTGCGCCGCCGTCAAAATCAAAGTTAGGGCCTCCCGTCAACCGTACCAAATGATCAAAACGAAATTACATATTGCCCGCCAGTCGGCGAAAAAAAATGTCACACCATATGCACCTCTGGTGTTTCCGGAAACATATTGTGAATCAATAGGTTACAGAAATCATAAAAGGCACCAATTAAATCAGCATGACTCACAAAGAGGCACCAATCTCTTGCAAGTTATTGAAATTGTAGCAAAACCTTCATTAAGGTCGTTGACCACATATTGGGACCATCCTGATAAATTTTGGAGTTGGCAGTTGAATTGGCAATATGTTACACTTTGTCTTCACATACGGAAAATATCAGTAGCTGGCATACAGGAAACCACCTGTTTGCTTTCTTGGTTTTTATCAACATGTAGCCCACCATGCATCCCGCATGATAGGAACTACATGACCAAAAAATTTCACCTGACCATACGGCTTGAGCAGGAAGATCTTCTCGCCTTTAAAGCCACTGCAGAGGCCCGAGGGCTATCTGTACCTGCATACCTCCGCACCATCATTGAAGATGAACTATACAAGAAAGGCAAGTCCTTATCAGAGCTGCTTGCACATGATATTATTTACGGAACAGTCGCTACACGTCACCTGATTAAGTTATATGGCACTGTGGATGATCTCAACGAGCATGTGGCAGCATCACGTGCACTGGCATCAGATATGGGAATGCCATTTGAAGAGTTAGATAAACAAGTCAAAACCCAGGCAGAAAAGGTGGCACAGAAACTTAATGACATCGCTTCTGGCTACCCTTCTTTCTCTCAATCTGAGAGGGGTTGGGCAACGATAAAAGACTGCCGTATCAACCTCAGGCTTTCATTCATCATGCATCGTGACATTAGATTTCATGCAGAGCTTGCAGGATGGCCCATGGCCACCTTTGTTCGAGGTCTGATACATAAAGATATTGCCCGTGACCATGATGTTGTGAACAAGCGCTTGGCCCGCATGATTATCTATTCAGCCGTTGCCTGTCGAATGCTTCATTCCCTGAACGGACTTGAAGGCGAAGTCCGCACGATTGAGCGCATAACTTTACGAATATTGAACGAGATGGGGCTGGGG
>JAJFIP010000389.1 GCA_021774875.1 Emcibacter sp. | reverse complement strand
CCTCCAGAAATCCAGAGTCAAATTTATGAACCCTTCTTCACTACCAAGAAGGATGAAGTGAAAGGGACTGGACTTGGTTTGTCTGTATCGTATGGGATCGTGAACAACCATGGTGGGCATATTGAATATGAAAATGTTGAGGGAGGGGGGACTTTGTTTTCGGTCTACTTTCCGATTCAGAAAGGCAACCAACCTGAAATGATCGAAACGTTTACCCGGATTGAAAGGTCTACTGTATGAATTTAGCTGGGAAGGTAATCCTTGTAGATGATGAGGTGTTGGTCCGGCGGGCCTACCAGAATGATCTCAAGAAAAACGGGTTTGAGGTGAAGGCGTTTGAAAGTGCGGAAAAAGCACTCGCTGAAATCACCATGGACTGGCCGGGAATTATTATCACGGATGTGATCATGCCCAAAATGGATGGCCTCGATTTTTTGAAACGTATCAAGGAAATTGATGAAGACCTTCCGGTAATCCTCATGACGGGGCGCGGGGATATTCCCATGGCGGTTCAAGCGGTACGCCGTGGAGCCTTCGAGTTCCTGGAAAAGCCGTTTCCAACTGAAGCTCTGATGGGTGCGGTGCATCAAGCCATTGAAAAACGCAAACTGATCATGGAAATCCGGACACTCAGGTCCATGATCGAAGATCAATCCCGCCTGGAGACCAGGATCATTGGGAATGCTCCCTCCATTCAGAGATTGCGTGAGGTGGTGCGAGGAGTTGCCGAGACCAATTCTGATATTTTGATTGAAGGGGAGACCGGTACCGGTAAGGATCTCGTGGCCCGATGCCTGCACGATTTCAGTGCGCGCAGCAAACATCCTTTTGTAGCGATCAATTGTGGTGCCCTCCCGGAAACCATCATTGAAAGTGAATTGTTTGGTCATGAGGCCGGGTCTTTTACAGGGGCTGACCGTCGCCGAATAGGAAAATTTGAATTTGCCAATAAGGGCACTGTATATCTTGATGAAATTGAAAGCATGCCGCTTCATTTACAGGTCAAGCTGTTGCGGGTTGTGCAGGAACGGGTGGTCGAGCGTGTTGGTTCCAACGAACCCGTCCCCGTCGATGTGCGCGTCATTGCAGCGACCAAGGACGACCTGAGACTGGCATCGGATGAAGGTCGCTTCCGCAAAGATCTTTATTTTCGCCTAAATGTAATTCAAATCCCCCTGCCTCCCCTTCGCAAACGGGTGGAAGATATTCACCTGATGTTCCATCACTTTGCGCAGCAGGCGGGTGTCCGGACTCAATTAGAGGTGACGACACCCTCAATCAATTATTTGGAGGAATTAAAGTCCCGCAAATGGGACGGAAATATACGGGAATTAAAAAACGAGGCCGAGCGTTTTGTGCTGGAACAAAGTCTCGATCTCTCCCGCCTTCAGGATAACCAAAGCCTGCCCCTGAGTCTGGAGCATGATGTGGACCAGAGTGATTCTCTCAAGCAAAAGCTGGTCCAGTTTGAAAAGCATCTTTTGGTTGAAGAATTGTCCCGGCAAAATGGCCATATTTCCAAAACCCACCTCGCACTGGGAATTCCCCGCCAGACCCTTTGTTCTAAAATGAAAAAGTTCAATTTAAAACGGAAAGATTTTCTCTGATCATTCTATTGCCTGGCGCAACCCATGCGTCCCTTTAGGACCGGTTAGTTCGAGGAAGTATCGACCGAGCATTAATACAATGCACTATCAGCCCGTATCCCGTCCTCCATTTTTTAGAATAAAATATCCCTTTTCAAAAACCCGATAAAAAATGGTTTGTTTCATATGAAAAAGCAGCTGCCCAATATAATATTTTATATGAAAACTTGATCGTTAGTGGAATTCAATCCAAGTCTGCGTCCTTCCTAAGTGGTTGAAAAATTGGATAAATCTTTTGATTTCTCCTTTTGGCACGTCTGTTGCTATGTATTAGGAAGAAGTGACAAGGAGCTTTTGGAACATCCCAAAACGTTATTATTTTTAAGGAGAAAAGTTGTGATCTATCCAGTGAAAATTCTGAGCAAAAATGGAAAGGTAAAAAAAGTGGTCAGCGGTAGCAAATTGACAGACATGCATTGGAGACGATTTTACGATGACGAAAACCAGATCGACCTTATGCACGGACCGCGGAACAGTAATGTCCCGAGCCATGTGAAGAAAAAGCTGGATCAAAAATATGCAGGTGTGTTCGATCAGTCTTTTTCATTCATTAACTGAAGGGGCGTCATAACCCAATGAGTGGCGCCACCGTGCTGCTCCGAATGTCCTTTGAATGCTTGGTTTGATGAGGGTGTTGGCAGGACAATTGGGTCAATCAGAAATGCTTCTGAGTAGGGATTTCTTCTCAGACCGATTGATTTTGAGGCCTTTTAATGGAACGGAAAGCCTGGGTGCCGGAAGTCATGTCTTGAGGGGTGAAAGTCGGCAGAAAGTGAGACCCTAATGGGATGGGTCTTATTAATGTGATAGCGAAAGCAATCAACCTTTCAGGGTTGATATTTGGAAAAACATCCCTTAACTTAATTTTGGCTCTAGTAAATAAGAGAGTCGGGTGGCAGATCAGAAATATTGGAAGTCGGAAATAATAAAATATGGGCGGCGGGAAGGAATCCTTTCCCAGGTTTACAACCCCTCCCGTAAATCTGGGACCGCCCATTGGAATCGGGAATAGCTCCTTGTCGGGTAAAAAATAAGACCAGGGGAATAAAAAAAGGGGGCTTTAGGAGTAGTTGAAAAAATAGAACTCCTTAGTAGTATCACCAATTAATTTTGAGAGTGGCCAAAAAACCACTTTATTTTTATTCCAGGAGCCTGACAGCGATGAACCAAAACGAGTATCTGGATTCAAAAATTCTGATCGTTGATGATCAGGCTTCGAATGTAATATTACTGCAGCAAATCCTCACTCAGGCTGGTTACACAAATATCCTGTCTACTCAGAATCCCCTTGAAGTTTTAGAGTTGTATAAGAAACACAAACCAGAGCTGGTGCTGCTTGACCTCAATATGCCCCACCTTGATGGCTTTGGGATCATGAAACAGCTCAAAGAAGTAGAAACAGATTCGTATATCCCTGTGCTGGTTTTGACAGCCGTTGACCACCCGACTATTCGTCACCGTGCGTTAAGTGCAGGGGCGCGCGATTTCCTGGGGAAACCTCTGGATGTATCGGAGGTTGTTTGTCGTATCCGGAATATGTTAGAGGTCAGGATTCTCCATAACAAACACCGTAACCTCAACCAGATTCTCGAAGAGCAGGTACGGGCGCGTACCCAGGAATTGGAGGAAACCCGGCAAGAGGTGATCCACCGTCTTGGGCGTGCGGGGGAATACCGCGACAATGAAACCGGCAATCACGTCATCCGGATGAGCCAGTTTTCTTTTTTGCTGGCGAGAGAGATGAGACTTCCTGCTAAACAATGTTTGTTGATCCTCAATGCCAGCCCCATGCACGATATTGGTAAAATTGGCATCCCCGACAAAATCCTGTTGAAACCCGGAAAGTTGGAAGCTGATGAATGGGAAATCATGAAAACCCATGTCAACAAGGGGGCGGAGATATTGTCCGGAAATGACTCCAAGCTGATGGTGGCTGCCCGCAATATCGCTCAGCATCATCATGAAAAATGGGATGGTTCGGGTTACCCGGAAGGACTGAGTGGTGAAGAGATCTCGATTGAGGGGCGAGTCGTCGCAGTCTGCGATGTGTTTGATGCCCTGACCTCTGAACGTCCTTACAAGAAAGCCTGGGAAGTGGATGATGCCGTCAGTTGGATGCAAGACCAGAAGGGTAAGCATTTTCAGCCGGAACTGCTGGATGCATTCATCAAAACCCTACCCGAGGTCAATAAAATCCGGGATGAGTTTACCGATACATTTGAAAAAGTCTCCCCGTGAGATAGGGGCCTTTATTGGCCCATTCCCACCCAATAAATACTCCAATCGAAGTTATATAGGTTTTTTTCTTGGAGCTTTCTCCCTCGGTTTGTCCTAACTATTTGAGGTCCAAGGTCTTTGGGGAATTTTTTTGTTTTCCACAGGGGCCGGTTTAGAGTACAATAAATGGATTGAATTATTTGATTGTTAAGGGATTAGGGGTGATCTGCCGAAATATCTGGTGATAAGATCATCCATTATCCTCAAACCTTGGAAGGAGACGGCCGTGAAGCTTGATAAAGTAATCGGGGCGATTTTTCTGGTTGGGTTTTTAATCAGCCCCGTTCTGTCCTGGTCCGCAAATCTTGTGGTCGGTGAA
>JAJFIP010000388.1 GCA_021774875.1 Emcibacter sp. | reverse complement strand
CCATTGACACCGATCACGGCAATCTTGGCATCGGGCATAAAAGACAGGGTTACATCCTTGAGGGTCGGCTTGGCCCCGCTATAGGTCTTGCTCAGACCTTTCATCACAAAACTATATTGATAAGACGCCATTGTTGTTCTTCACTTAATTAGGGAGTTGATAAATTTGCCCCTTATTACCTAATTCTGGCGGGTAGTGCAACGGGCAAAAACATCACCGATGATTTGCTCCAGATACTGCTGGTCGATTTCATCAAAATTGGCCGCTTTTTCGCTGTCCACATCCAGCACCGCAATCAGGTCGCGATCCTGATTAAAAACCGGGACGACAATCTCGGATACACTGCGGCTGTCACAGGCGATGTGACCGGGGAAGTCATGGACATTATCCACTATCTGTGTCTCGCCCGTGGCCGCTGCCGTGCCGCAAACGCCGCGACCAAAAGCAATACGCAAACATCCGAGCGAGCCTTGATAAGGCCCGATCACAAGTTCATCCGGTTTATTCTCATCAACCAGATAAAATCCGGTCCAGAAAAAATTCTCGAACGCTTCCGACAGTAAGCAGGATATAGTTGCCATACGGGCTATGAGATTATCTTCGCCCTCGGTCACGGCGGTGATCTGCTCCGCCACTTCGCCATATGTCTGTTCTTTATCCATTTTCTTTTCTAAGAGTCAGGGTCAGTAAAAATTATATTTTACCACATTCGTCACCCCGGACTACGATCCGGGGTCCATCTCTATATAAATATCCCGCCCTGAAGGTCAAGTGTTTATGCACATATCAAAATGGATGCCGGATCAAGTCCGGCATGACAGGAAGTGGGCCTTGATTATGGCATTTTAAAGTAACAATTTAATTTAGTTGTCAACGGCCCCGAACCTTTGTTAAGGTTTTTTTATAACAATAATCAAAGGGTAGCCATATGGGTATTTCAGAGACAGATAACGCAAAAGCCTATTGGCGGGAAAATATCCGGCTGATGCTGTCCCTGCTCAGTATCTGGTTCATTGTCTCTTTCGGTATGGGGATATTATTCGCTGATCAGCTTGATCACATCCGCTTTTTCGGTTTCAAGCTGGGATTCTGGATGGCTCAGCAAGGATCAATCTATGTCTTTGTCGGGCTTATTTTTGTCTATGTTCATAAAATGAACAAGCTCGACCATAAATACGGCGTCGATGAAGATGCAGACGATTATGTGGAAGATGAAAATTACTACCACCATGATGAAAGCTTCATCGACAGCATTTCCGAGCCTGATGATGTCCCCGATGATGATAAGGGGGAGCAATGATCATGGATGTTCAAACCCTCACCTATATTATCGTCGGGCTGACTTTTGCGCTTTATATTGGCATTGCCATATGGTCACGGGCCGGGTCGACAGATGAATTTTATGTAGCAGGCGGCAATGTTCACCCGCTGGCTAATGGTATGGCGACAGCGGCGGATTGGATGTCGGCGGCATCCTTCATATCCATGGCCGGACTGATTAGCTTCATGGGTCGGGACGGCGGCATGTATTTGATGGGCTGGACAGGCGGTTATGTTTTACTCGCCCTGTGTCTCGCACCTTACCTCAGAAAATTTGGTAAATTCACCGTGCCGGACTTTGTTGGCGACCGTTATTATTCTGATACGGCGCGGCTAGTGGCGGTGGTCTGTGCGATCTTTGTCTCCTTCACCTATGTCGCCGGGCAGATGCGCGGGGTTGGTATTGTCTTTTCCCGCTTTCTGGAAGTGGAAATTGAAACTGGTGTGTTGATCGGCATGACAGTGGTATTTTTCTATGCCGTGCTTGGTGGTATGAAAGGCATTACCTATACCCAGGTGGCGCAATATTGTGTGCTGATCTTTGCCTTTATGGTTCCGGCTATCTTTATCTCTATTATGATGACAGGAAACCCGATCCCTCAACTTGGTTTCGGTAGTGTAATGAATGATGGGTCTGGTATTTACCTGCTTGACAAGCTGGATGGCCTGAGCGAGCAGCTTGGTTTTAACACCTATACAGACGGAACGAAATCGACCATAGACATGTTCTTTATCACCGCTGCCCTGATGGTGGGGACAGCGGGTTTGCCCCATGTGATTATTCGTTTCTTTACCGTTCCGAAAGTTAAAGATGCCAGAATATCAGCGGGTTATGCATTGATACTGATTGCCATCCTTTATACCACGGCCCCGGCCATCGCGTCTTTCGCGCGGGTAAATTTGATCAATACAGTCAGTAATGCGGAATATGTTTCGACACCGGAATGGTTCAAAAACTGGGAAGACAGCAACCTGATCGGTTGGGTTGACAAGAACGAAGATGGTAAAATTCAATATGTAGCGGGGAAGGCTTTTGACGGCAAACCAAATTTCTCCGAAAACAGGGGCACATCTGGACAAAGGCTTCTGCATAACACACCGACAGAGGGGGCCAACGAACTGTACATTGACCGGGACATCATTGTGCTGGCTAATCCGGAAATCGGCGGCCTGCCCAACTGGGTGATTGCTCTGGTAGCGGCGGGCGGTCTTGCGGCGGCACTGTCCACGGCGGCGGGGCTGTTGCTGGTCATATCGACCTCCATATCCCATGATCTGTTCAAAAAAATACTGCTGCCCGGCATCACCGACAAGCAGGAATTGATGTTTGCCCGTATGGCGGCGGCCATTGCCATTGCCATCGCCGGATATTTTGGCATCAATCCGCCGGGTTTTGTGGCGCAGGTGGTGGCCTTTGCCTTTGGCCTTGCCGCATCGTCCTTTTTCCCGATCATTATTATGGGCATATTCTATAAGGCCATGAATAAGGAAGGCGCGATCGCGGGTATGATAACAGGCATTGCCTTTACCTCAGGCTATATTATCTATTTCAAGTTTATCAATCCGGGGGATAATAATGCCGATCACTGGCTGCTGGGCATTTCACCGGAAGGCATTGGAACCTTGGGCATGATTTTCAACTTCATGGTTGCCTTTGCGGTTAGCCGGGTCACTGCCGCCCCGCCCAAGCAAGTACAGGATATGGTGGAAAGTATCCGCATCCCCAAAGGAGCCGGAGCCTCATACCACCATCACCTGTCTCATTGATTTCATCGATTTTTCCGATTTGCTACAATATCTTCAACCACCGAAGGATCGGCGAGGGTTGAAATATCGCCAAGGCTGTCATGTTCATTGGCGGCTATTTTACGCAATATGCGGCGCATAATCTTGCCTGATCTGGTTTTGGGTAAGGCAGGGGCAAATTGAATATGGTCGGGCGCTGCAATCGGGCCAATTTCCTGTCGCACCCAATTTTTTAACTTTTGGTGCGATTCCTGATCTGCATCTATACCACTCATCAAGGTGACATAGGCATAAATCCCCTGCCCCTTTATATCATGGGGAAAGCCCACTACGGCGGCTTCGGCCACATGATCATGGGCCACCAGCGCACTTTCCACCTCTGCGGTGCCCATACGGTGACCGGAAACATTGATCACATCATCGACCCGGCCAGTGATCCAGTAAAAGCCGTCCTCATCCCGACGACAGCCGTCGCCGGTAAAATATTTTCCGGCATAGGTGGAAAAATACGTCTGAATAAAGCGGTCATGGTCGCCGTAGACGGTACGCATCTGGCCGGGCCAGCTATCGACTATACACAGATTGCCTTCTGCCGCCCCCTCAAGCACATTGCCGTCACCATCAACCAGTTCAAGTTCAACACCAAAGAATGGCCTTGTGGCTGACCCGGGTTTCATCACCGTGGCCCCCGGCAGAGGTGTAATCATCGCCCCGCCGGTTTCTGTCTGCCACCAGGTATCAATGATCGGGCATTTTTCCTTGCCGACAACCTTATAATACCAGTTCCAGGCTTCAGGATTAATTGGCTCGCCCACCGTACCCAACAGCTTTATTGAGGACAGATCACAGGCCGTGACATAATCATCCCCGGCCCCCATCAGGGCGCGCAAAGCCGTAGGCGCGGTATAAAAGATATTGACCTTATGCTTTTCACAGACCTGCCAGAAGCGGGACGCATCGGGATAGGTGGGAATACCTTCAAAAATAAGTGTGGTCGCGCCATTGGCCAGTGGGCCATAAACAATATAGCTATGACCGGTAACCCAGCCCACATCAGCCGAACACCAGTAAATATCACCGTCATGGTAATCAAAAACCAACTCGTGGGTGAGCGAGACATAAACCAGATAACCGCCGGTGGTATGCAGCACGCCCTTGGGCTTGCCGGTGGAACCGGAGGTATAAAGAATAAACAGTGGGTCTTCCGCATTCATCTCGGTCGGCTCACATTCAGCGGGTTGCTGGGCTGCTGCATCCTGATACCAGATGTCACGACCTTCTTTCATGTCAATCTCAGCGCCTGTATTACGCACTACAATCACGCTACTAACCTTAACACCTTCTCTGGTCAGGGCTTCATCCACATTGGCTTTCAGTGGTATTGGGCGTCCCCCACGAATGCCCTGATCAGCCGTGATGACCACATGACTGTCACAGTCATGGATACGCCCGGCCAAAGCATCCGGCGAAAAGCCGCCAAAGACCACAGAATGCACAGCCCCGATACGCGCACACGCCAGCATGGCATAAGCAGCCTCTGGAATCATCGGCATATAAAGGGTTACCCGGTCGCCCTTTTTCACGCCTTGGGCTTTAAGAACATTGGCAAAACGGCAGACTTGTTCGTAAAGTTCCTGATAGGTGATGTGGCGAGAGTTTTCCGGGTCATCGCCTTCAAATATTATTGCCGTCTGTGCGGCACGTTCCGGCAAATGGCGATCAATGCAGTTGACACTTACATTCAGGGTGCCGTCCTGATACCAGCTGATATTAAAGTCGTCCATGGCGAAGGAGGCATTCTTCACCTGGGTATAGGGTTTAATCCAGTCAATGCGCTGGCCCATTTTCCCCCAGAAGGCTTCCGGATCATCCAGGGAGCGTTGATAAAGTTCCAGATACTTATCGTTATCTATGTGGCATTTTTCAGCAAAATCTTTTGGCACGTCATAGGTTACTGCAGTCGTCATTTTTTCTTTTTCCTCGTTATTCTAAGCCGCGACCAAAAGCCCGGCCAATGCTGCGCTCATCAGATTAGACAGGGAACCGGCTGCTACCGCTTTTAAGCCCCATTTGGCAATCAGATGTCTACGCTTGGGCACTAATACACCAAATCCACCCATGAGGATAGCAATAGAACTTAAATTAGCAAAACCACACAAGGCAAAAGTCACAACCATGGTTGAATGGGGGCTTAACGCGCCGTCGGGCAGCCTGAATAATTCCACATAAGCCACAAACTCATTGAGAATTAATTTAGTGCCGATCAGGTTGCCAGCAACATCGGCTTCCGCCCACGGGATGCCCATCACATACATCAGCGGCGAGAATATCTTGCCCAAAATAAAATTAAACGTCAGGTCGCCATGCCCGAACCAGTCACCAATGCCACCCAGCATACCATTGAGCATGGCAATCAAGGCGACAAATGCCAGTAGCATGGCACCAATATTGGCCGCCAGCTTCAACCCGTCCGCTGCCCCATTAGCCGCCGCTTCAATAACATTGGAGGGCATTTCGCCCTCATCAAAGCCTGACACATCCAGCAAATGAGCATCGGAAACATTTGGCTCCGGATCGGGCATGATAATTTTCGCCATCAACAGACCACCGGGGGCCGCCATGAAGCTTGCTGCAATCAGGAAATCCATACTGACCCCGATAGCTGCATAGCCGGCAAGAATAGTCCCTGAAATAGAAGCCAGCCCGGACACCATTACCGTAAAGAACTGGGCATCGCTGATTTTGCCAAGGTAAGGCCGGATCACCAGCGGGGCTTCGGTCTGACCCAGAAAGATATTGGCTGCCGCACACAGGGACTCGACCCTTTTTGTGCCTATGATCTTATGGAGAATACCACCAAAAATCTTGACCACCCACTGCATGATATGAAGATAATAGAGAACCGCCATCAAGGAAGACGCAAATATGATTATGGGTAGAACATTGACCGCAAAGATAAAGCCAATACTATCTGACTGATCAGCCAAGCCACCAAAAATAAATTCTATACCCACTTTGGAATAATCAATCACTTTGGTCACGCCTTCTGACATACCCTGCAGAATACCCTTGCCCACAGGCACGACCAGAACAAAAGTGGCAACAGCTAATTGCAGTAAAAACGCGCTGCCCACTACCCGATAATTGATGTTTTTCTTATCGCCTGACAGTAGAAATGCCATGCCGAGCAATATTATAATCCCTGCAATATTGATTAGCATGATGCTAATTCCTCCCTAGTTTTTTATTCTCCAGAGTGCCCTTCTGGACCGATGTTAATGTTTAATATTTAATGCTTCTTCAGTCGCCATATGGCAACCAGATATTTTTTACCTGTGTTGCCTCTCGCAGAAATCGGCGGCCTTCACCATGCCCCGATATCCAGTCCCGCGCCCGGCCATCATTGACCCATGTGCGTTTCAGATTGGCGGCACTCTCCCGTTCCACCATTCGACTGCCCTCAGATGAGCCATGATACCAGATTGCATCCAGTTGATCATGCTTCGCCAAAACCTCTGTTAATAGCTCCCTGTCGCCAGTGACAATATTGACCACACCCGCCGGAACATCTGATGTTTCCAGTATCTGGTAAAAGTCTGTTGCCAGCAGGGGATAACGCTCAGACGGGATTACCACTGCCCGGTTACCCATGGCGATAGCCGGAGCCAGCAAGGATATGAAAGACAGCAACGGCATAACATCAGGGCAGACAATGCCCATTATACCGTTTGGCTCATGAACCGCTAACGCCACATTCTGCACCGGCGGCGTATGAACCAGACCATCATATTTATCAGCCCAGGCCGCGTAGCTGAACAGACGGCTGACGGACATATCAAATTCTGCCTTGGCGGCTTTTTTAGTAACCCCCGTTAAGCTGACCAACTGCTCAACGACTTCTTTTTCCCGGTAACTCAGATTTTCCGCAATGTAATATATCACCTGTGCGCGATTATGGGCCGTAGCCGTCGACCAGCAAGCATTTTTGAAAGCCGCCTCCACGGCGTTACGAATATCTTTGCGATTGCCGTCCCCGACCCTTCCCGCCACATTACCATCATGGGTCAGGACAAGGCGGCTGTTGCCGCCATCAGGCCGCGCCTGTTTGCCACCAACATAATTCTTCGCTGTCCGGTCTATATGTTTATGGAGGGAACTATCGCTCATTTTATTCTGGCCCTCAATCGCCGGGCGCGCGTGCTTGGCTTTCCTCGCATCAGCTCGGGCGGCCACTTGGCCTTGCCTCAGATCAATTTGATCTTCGGTTTCATTTGAGTTCCCCCCGCTCGCGTGGCTCGCTCCCCCCTCATGTAACCATTCATTGGTGGTTTTGAGATATTCATACATGCCTTCCTTGCCGCCTTCACGGCCAAAACCAGATTCCCGGTAGCCACCAAAACCACAGGCCGCATCAAACTGGTTGGTGCTATTGACCCAGACCACCCCGGCCTTGATCATGGACGCAATTTCCAAAGCCCGGTTGATATTCTCGGACCAAACACTGGATGCCAACCCAAAACGGGTATTATTGGCAAGCTCGGCTGCTTCTTTCAAGGTGCGGAACGTCATTACCGTCAGCACGGGACCAAAAATTTCTTCCCTCACCACAATATTGCTCGGGCTGACATTAGTGATCAGAGTCGGCAGGTAAAAACATCCCTTTTCAGGATAATCAACATCCGGTTGCCAGACCTCGGCCCCTTCATCCGCACCCTTGTTAACCAGTGTGGTAATTCGTTCCAATTGTATAGGATCCACAATGGCCCCCATATCAACAGTCTTATCCAGCGGATCACCGACCCGGAATTTATTCAGGCGGATTTTGACTTTCTCAATCAATCTGTCCGCAATACCTTCTTCAACCAGAAGCCTTGACCCGGCGCAGCATACCTGGCCCTGATTAAACCAGATTGCATCCACAAGTCCCTCAACCGCACTGTCAATATCCGCATCTTCAAACACGATATAGGGTGACTTGCCACCCAGTTCCAGCGTCAGCTTTTTGCCGGACCCTGCTGTTGCTTCCCGGATATAACGGCCAACACCCGTGGAACCGGTGAAGGCAATCTTGGCAATATCTGGATGATTAACAATATGAGCACCCGTATCGCCCTTGCCAGTAACAATATTAACCACCCCCGGCGGCAGTCCTGCTTCCGCGCATAGCTCGGCAAAATAAAGCGCGGTCAGACTGGTATACTCAGCAGGCTTCAGCACCACACAATTTCCCGCCGCAATAGCTGGCGCGATTTTCCATGCCATCATCAGCAGGGGGAAATTCCACGGAATGACTTGGCCGACGACACCCAAAGCTTCTTGGTCCGGTAATTCCTGATCCATTAACTGAGCCCAGCCCGCATGATAATAAAAATGCCGCGCCACCAGCGGAATATCAATATCACGGCTTTCCCGGATTGGCTTGCCGTTATCCAGCGTTTCCAGTACCGAGATAAAGCGCGAAGTTTTCTGAATTAGTCGTGCCAGTGCATAAAGATATTTAGCCCGTGCGTGACCAGGAAGACCTGACCATTCGGGAAAGGCTTTCGCCGCCGCTTTCACGGCCCGGTCCACATCATCTTCGCCCGCACTGGTAAATTTAGCCAGATATTCACCAGTTGCCGGATTATGGCTATCGATGAATCTATCTGATGATTTTGCTGTCACCCATTTGCCACCAATGAATAATTTAAATCCCTTATCATGGCTTTTCAGCCAGTCCTGGACATAATCGGACTGTTCCGGGGCCGGACCGTAAGACATTGTTTCAAATATTTCCGTTACATTCATAAAAAATCCTAGCCCATAGAATGGCGGTTAGCCGCAGAATAGCGGCCCGTTACAAAATGTTCAAGCTGTCGCTCAATATCACCCAGCAAGCTGGAAGCTCCAAATCGGAACAGATGAGGGGCTAACCACTCGTCGCCCAATTCTTCCTTGACCAGCATTAGAAATTGCAGGGCGAGCTTGGCGGTTCCAATGCCGCCTGCGGGTTTATAGCCCACCTTCTGCCCGGTTTTCTGGTAAAATTCCCGGATCATACGGATCATCACCAGACTGACGGGCAAGGTCGCATTGACCCCCTCCATTCCGGTAGAGGTTTTGATAAAATCGGCTCCGGCCATCATGCAGACCATGGATGCCTTGGCGATCTTGGTGATCGAGCCCAATTGTCCGGTAGCAAGAATGGATTTCATGTGAGCCTCGCCGCAGGCTACGCGGTAAGCCTTGACCTCGTCATATAATGCCTTCCAGTTTCCGCACAGCACGTACCTGCGGCTGATGACAATATCAATTTCCTTAGCCCCCGCGGCCACAGAAGCTCTGATTTCCGCGAGGCGCGTTTCCAAAGGGGCAAGTCCTGACGGAAAACCGGTGGAGACTGCCGCTACGGGTATGCCAGTGCCCTTCAGAGCTGAAACCGCCGTTTCTACCATTTCGTGATATACGCATACTGCACCCGTGGTCAGCCGCATATGCTCGAACCCCAAAGCCTGCAGAATATCGGGTCGCACCGGAGAACGTGCCTTGGCACATAACCGCCGGACCCTGCCCTCGGTATCATCACCGGACAGGGTGGTCAGGTCGATACAGGAGATTGCTTTGAGCAACCAGGCCGCCTGCCATTGTTTTTTTACCGTGCGCCGTCCACCGAGCGATGCGATCCGCCGATCAACGGCAGACTTGTTGATTTTTATCTCATCAATCCAGCCAGGGTGAAATTCACAGCCCTCTACTCTGGGTAAACTATTGATCAATATAGGTTTTATCTCGCTCACAATTTTCTCATAATCTTCAAAGGAATGACGTGCCAGCGGCCATGGGATCAAGCCCAAGATGCCCGGCAAGGCTGGTTCCTATATCGGCAAATGTTTCTCGTTTGCCGATGGAACCATGGTTGATTTTTGGCCCGAAGGCAATGACGGGCACAAATTCTCTGGTGTGATTAGTTCCGGGCCAAGTGGGATCGCAGCCAAGATCAGCGGTAAGAACAACCACATCATCGGGTCGTAAAGCCGCCTTGAGTATGGGCAAGGACAGGTCAAATTCTTCCAGAGCCGCCGCATATCCCGGCACATCGCGGCGGTGGCCATAAAGCATGTCAAAATCAACAAAATTAGCAAATAATATGGCATTGTCCGGCGAATTGTTGACCTGCTCCATCAGGACATCAAAAATCTGTTTGTTACCGTGGGCTTTATATTTACGGGTTATGCCCTGATGGGCAAAAATATCGGCAATTTTGCCAATGGAAATTACTTCGCCGCCGCTGGCAGCAAAAATATCAAGCAATGTTGGCGCTGGTGGCAGGACTGAAATATCCCTGCGGTTGCCCGTACGGATAAATTCACCCACATGTTCGCCCACGAAAGGCCGTGCAATCACCCTGCCTATGTTATATTCATCCACCAATCTGCGTGCCACGTCACAAACTTCATAGAGGCGGTCAAGACCAAAATGCTGTTCATGGGCGGCAATTTGAATCACAGAATCAGTCGAAGCATAAACAATCGGTTTGCCGCTTTTGATATGCTCGTCGCCAAATTGATCAATAATAACAGTTCCGGAGGCATGACAATTGCCCAGCAACCCCGGAAGATTACATTCTGCAATAAGGTCACTTAGCAAACTGTCTGGAAATGTTGATGTCTCAGATAAAAAATATCCCCAGTCAAGCATGACCGGAACCCCGGCCATTTCCCAATGACCGCTTGGGGTATCCTTGCCCTTGCTCTTTTCAGCAGCGTAGCCATATTTTCCGGTAATTTTTGTGGCTCTCTCCACCATTATTTCATGGCCAGCCGCTGCTTCTGCGGCCAACCCCAGCCCCAGTTCCATCAGGTTGGGGATATGCAGCGGGCCAGTTCGCAGTCCAGGGGAGTCCGCCTTCCCGAGTGCGCATTGCTCGGCAATATGGCCAAAAGTATTCGCTCCCTGATCACCAAACAGGGCAGCATCATCGGTCTCACCAACGCCAAAAGAGTCCAATACCACAATTATTGCCCGCATTTTCCATGCTCCAGAAAAACCTCATATTATTTTCAGGGATCAATATTAAGAGGAATTATTTTTATCAATAGTACAATCTAATGAAAATTTTGTCCATATGGTAAAAAAATTATTCATTATTACTGTTATTTTTTTATTATACCCCTATTATCATAGTATATTATGGATTAATAGCTTGCAGGACAACAGAATTACACTTAGTTAATAGGTTCTGACCCTTGAGAAAAATATGATTGCCCAAGAAGTAAAAAGAAGCGTAGCTGCCATTAAAGCCGCCCACAAAGGAGAATTTCCTAAGGTTGCCCTCATTCTTGGCAGTGGGCTGGGTAAATTCGGTGAGATGATGAAAATTTATACTTCCATCTCTTACGACAAGATACCTGACTTTCCCCAACCAACTGTTGCCGGTCATGCTGGCCGTTTGTTAATTGGCAAGGTAGGACGCAGCCCATTGCTCTGTATGCAGGGGCGGATGCATCTGTATGAGGGCCATCCGGCAATGAAACTTGCCATACCCATCCGTACATTTAAGAAGCTCGGCATACAAAAACTGATCATCACCAATGCTGCGGGAAGTTTGCATATGGAAATGGCAGCTGGGTCTATTATGAACATTAGCGACCATGTGAATATGTCTGGTCATAATCCACTTACCGGCCCAAATGATGATAAAGTTGGCCCGCGCTTTTTTGATATGACCGAAGCCTACGACCGGGACTTGCAGGACAGACTGGCCACATCGGCAAGGGCACTTGATATTCCTCTCCATACTGGTGTTTACGTCCAGCTCGCCGGCCCTAATTTTGAAACACCAGCAGAGATCAGGATGCTGGGCAAATTGGGAATTGATGCGGTGGGCATGTCAACGGTTCAGGAATGTCTGGTTGCCCGTCACTGCGGGATGGCGGTTGCTGGCATATCCCTGATCACCAATCTTGGGGCGGGATTGTCGCCCCTTCAATTATCTCATCAGGAAACCCTGACCGAAGCCGAGAAAGCTTTCGGTAACATCAGCCGCCTGCTTGTACATTTCATTGACGGACTTTCAGAATGAACCTACTCATACCACGACAATCTGCCCTGTCTATCGGCTCGGTAATGATCGACATCATAACAGTAATAGCTGACATCGATATAGAATTGCTGACCCTTCATAATTCCAGCTCATCTTTTCTTATGCTCGAACAGGGTAGAAAAGTCGAATCCCAGAATATTGATACCCATGTGGGTGGCGGCGGGGCTAATACTGCTGTCTGCATGAGCAGACTGGGAGCGGATGTGGCACTGCTGGCATTG
>JAJFIP010000387.1 GCA_021774875.1 Emcibacter sp. | reverse complement strand
CATTATACCACAAGAAACCAAGCCCCGCGCCAATCATCGCGGCACAAAAAACCGCCAGTTCCCCCGCACCGGAGACGTAGGTTATCTGAAGATAGCCCGCGAAAACACTATTGCCTACCAGATAGGCGATCAGGGCAAAAGTACCCGATGCGATAATAACCGGCATGATTGCCAGACCATCCAGCCCGTCGGTCAGGTTAACGCTGTTGGATGATCCCACCAGAATAAATATGGCAAAGGGAATCATGAACCAGCCCAGATCAATCAGGGCATTTTTAAAAAATGGTATCGCAAGCTGGGTATCAAGACCCGCCCCTGCCTTATCCATGATGACCAGCACCGCGGCAATAGAAACCATAATTTCCATCACCAGTTTTAACCTGCCCGAAACGCCGTCTGAACTTGAGCCTTTTATTTTATGATAATCATCAAGAAAGCCGATCAGACCAAATCCGGTGGTGACAATAAGACAGGCCCAGACATATTGATTAGACAAGTCAGTCCAGAGTAATGTGCCCGCAGACAAGCCCAGTAGAATAAGAAACCCGCCCATGGTCGGTGTTCCCTGTTTGGTCAAAAGATGGCCTTCAGGCCCATCCAGCCTTATTGGTTGGCCTTTTTTTTGTTTCCTTTTCATCATTCCAATGACAGAGGGCCCGCACAGAAAACTGATCAGGAAGGCGGTCATCAAGGCCCCGCCTGCGCGAAAGGTCAAATATCGAAAAAGGTTAAATATCCCGAAATCATCACTCAGAGGATATAAAAAATGATACAGCATCTATTAAGATTATCTCCTTTGTATTCCTTCACACAGCCTGTTTTATAACTGGCACTTCCATATCCAGTATCTTTTCTACAACAGCATTCATGCCACTGGCATTTGAGCCTTTCACCATAACCACATCGCCCGGGCGCAAGTCATGTATCAAAACTGCCTCCAGTTCAGCCCTGTTATCAAAATGGCCGCCATTGCGGAATCCTGCCAACTGGTCAGATAATTTTTTCATATGGGGGCCGACCGTATAAACCAGGTCAATTCCTTTTTTCTTTATGTCATCCGCCAAGGCCATATGCAGTTCATCACTTTTTCCACCCAGTTCCGCCATATCCCCAAGAACTGCTATCCGTCTTACATCAGTGTTCCTTGATGTCTGCTCCAGCGTTTCTATGGCTGCTCTCATAGATGCGGGATTGGCATTATAACTTTCGTCAATCAACAAAATTGAGGCTTCACCGGAAAGGCCCAGAAAAACCTGATGGCGCCTTCCGCGTCCTTTGAGGGGTCTGGTTTCAGCAAGCCCCAGACCCGCCATTCCAAGATCACCGCCAACCGCATCCACTGCTGCCAGAATAGCGAGGCTGTTCATGACCCAGTGGTGGCCAAGCATGCCAACTTTGAAGGTCATAATCTGGCCCCTAATCCTGGCAATTACGCAGCTACAGGTATCATGAAATATCTGCCTGATAATATGAATATGGGCTGTATTATCCGATCCGAATGAAATGATGTTTTTTATATCAGCCGCGCATGCTTTATCATATAGTCGATCATATTGTCGGTTGTCATGATTCAGGATCGCCGTGCCACCGGGCAGCAAGCCTTCAAAAATTTCCGCCTTGGCATCAGCAATTTCCTCAATATCTTTGAAAAACTCGCTATGGACCAGATCTACAGTGGTAATAATAGCCACATGGGGTTGGACCATTCTTGACAGGGGACCAAGCTCACCAGCATGATTCATGCCGAGCTCAAATATGCCATAATCGCTGTCCCGCGGCATACGGGCCAAAGACAAAGGCACCCCAATATCATTATTGTAGCTGAGCACACTGGCATGAATTTTGTTATTGCGAGACAGTGCATTTTTCAGAGCTTCCTTGGTGCCGGTCTTGCCCACGCTGCCAGTGATGGCAATGATCGGAATATCCACCCGCTCCCGCGCGGCCCGCGCCAGATCATCAAGAGCAAGTTTAGCGTCTGCCACCATCACCAGAAATTTAGGATCAAGTCCATCGACGGCTTTATCAACCACCGCCGCTACCGCACCCTTGGCAATGGCCATTTTGACATAGTCATGGCCGTCTGAATTTGGCCCGGTCAGGGCGAAAAACAGATCACCTTCCTCTATGGTACGACTGTCAATGGAAATGCCCTGACATTGCCAGCTTTCATCGACTTCCGTGTCCAGTATTTCTGCAATTTCCTGATTTGTCCAAAGAGAGATCATGCGCTAGCCCTTCTTCCCGGAGGGTGTCCAAGTGAATCTGCCGCAATGGCAGAGCGGATTTCTGACCTGTCATCAAATGGTCGGATAGTATCCCCGATAATCTGGCCCTGCTCATGGCCTTTACCAGACACCAGCAAAATATCCCCTTTTTCCAGAGCTTCCACGGCGGCCTTTATGGCCTCGGCCCGATCGCCAATTTCAACGGCTTCCGGGCAGCCTTCCAGAACCTGAGAGCGGATCAGTGCGGCATCTTCACTGCGCGGATTATCATCGGTAATATATATCCGGTCAGCCAGCTTTGCAGCAATTTCCCCCATAATTTTACGCTTACCCCTGTCCCGGTCGCCACCGCAGCCAAATACTAAAGATAATTTTTGTTTGGCGTGGGGCCTTATGGCATCAAGTACGGTTTCCAGTGCATCGGGCGTATGGGCATAATCCACATAAATTCTGGCTCCGGACGCGTGGCGGCCTGCCTGTTCCATCCTGCCGGGAACTGCCTTGAGATATGACAGTGCCTTGAATGCCAGTGCCACATCGCCGCCACTGCCAATAACCAGCCCAACTGCCATCAGGGCATTCATGGCCTGAAATGATCCGGTCAACGGCAGGATCAGATCATAAATCTCAGACTTATAGTTTATGGTAATTTCCTGACCAATGTCTGATATCCGTTGCCGAAGCAAGCGAATATCACCCGAATGATGTCCCACAGTGATGACACTATGGCCTCTTGCCCAGCAAATATCGGCAATTTCCATCACTACCGGACTATCCGAATTCAGAACCGCAACGCCACCCGGTTTCATGATCTCGCCAAACAGGCGTGCCTTGGCATAATAGTAATTTTCCTCACTGCCATGATAATCAAAATGATCCCGGGTAAGGTTGGTGAAAGCCGCCACGGACACATTGACACCATCCAATCTGTATTGGGCCAGCCCGTGACTTGAGGCTTCAAAAACAACATGCTCAACCCCCCCATCACATAAGTCACTTAATGCCGAGGCAAGCGTAACGGGGTCCGGCGTCGTCAGCCTTGTTTGTTTTTCCATCCCCGGTGCACTGATACCAAGCGTGCCCACCATGCCTGCTTTTTTTCCCATATATTGCCATATCTGCTGAGTAAAAGAGGCCACAGATGTCTTGCCATTTGTCCCGGTTACCGCAACAACTGTTTCCGGCTGTCTGTGAAAATAGCCTGATGCAATATGGGCAAATAAACGGGCCGGTATCTGGTCTATAATCCAGATAATATTGTTATCATTATGCACCGCATCAGGACGACAAAGAATCGCAACAGCCCCCGCCTTTATGGCATCGTCAATATATTTTGCCCCGTCAACCTGGGTACCGGGAAGAGCGGCAAAAAGAAAACCCTGTTTCACGGCCCTGCTGTCAGCCGTAATGCCCGTGATTTCCACATCCCGGTTCAGAGCTTTACCCTTTAGCAGTTCTGAAAGCTTCATCTTGTTCCGTCTCTAGTTGCTTTTGGCATTCACCAAAATCAAATTCTGATATTTGGTTTCAACATCCGCATTTGGCTCCACGCCAAGCATGGGGCCGATCCGACTGATTATCTGTCCAACCACTGGTGCCGCCGTCCAGCCACCCGTCGCCCTATAGAAAGTTTCCTCTATCCCCTGAGGCTCATCAAGCATGGCGAAAATCACATATTTCGGATTATCCATGGGAAATACACCTACAAAGGAGGTGATTTTATTTTCCCGGCTATAGCTGCCGTTTATTACTTTTTCAGCGGTACCGGTTTTGCCGCCAACACGGTAACCCTCGACCCTGGCGTTACTACCACTGCCATATTCCACCGCCAGCCGCATCAGATGACGCATTTTCCGGCTGGTTTCAGCTGATATTACCTGCGGGTAATCTTCAACATTAGAATATTCGGGCAGGCCATATGATATGTTGTCCTGATCTTTATCTTTACGAATCAAGGTGGCAGGAATAAGGCGTCCGCCATTGACCACAGCTGCAATTCCTGTCACCAGATGCAGGGGCGTTACCGCGATGCCATGACCGTATGAGACAGTCATGGACTGAATTTCACCCCAACGCCGGGGCAGGATAGGCCGGGACCGTCCGGTAAGCTCAATAACCGGCTTATCAAACATGCCAAATCTCTCCAGATAGGCTTTCTGATAATCTACGCCCACTTGCCGGATAATAAGTGAGGCGCCGATATTAGAAGAATAGGTATATACTTCTGGCACAGAGAGGTGTCGTTTCTTGGCATGATCATCATGGATGGTACGCCGACCAACCTTCAAAGGGCGCGTGGCATCAAATTCATCAGTTACTTTAATCGCCCCTGAGTCCAGAGCCATGGCCAGAGTGAACGTCTTGAAACCGCTCCCCATTTCATACGGCTCCAGCGTATTGCGATTTTTCATTTCAGGTGTGGAAGGATCAATGGAGCCGTTACCATCAAAATCCGGCAGAGACGTCATTGCCAGAATCTCACCAGTCTCCACATCCATGACAATTCCAGCGGCGCCTTTTGCAGAAAATCTGTCCATGGCAAACTTAAGTTCCTGCCGCACGATATGCTGAACCCGTAAATCCAGCGACAGATGTAGCGGATCATCTGACCTCATTGGATTTGACAGGTGATCGTCAAAGAATTTTTCTACACCAGCTTGGGGCTTATTATCCACATCCACATAACCCAGAACATGTGAAGCCAGTTTTCCCTGTGGATAAACTCTTTTTTCCGCCTGCTCCAAAACCAGCCCCGGAAACCCCAGTGCGTTGATTTTCCAAACCTGTTTTGGCGACAAGTTGCGCCTTATATAGAGAAAATGCCGTGATGATTTCAGCTTGTTTAATACCTGGTCGCGGTTTAAGTTTGGCAACACCGCCATAATCCCATCTGCTGTTTCCTCCGGGTCAGCAATCAACCTTGGCCTTACCGCCAGTGACGGGGCTGGCAAATTAGTTGCCATTACGGTTCCGTTCCGATCCAGAATATCGACCCTTTCCCGGACAATTTCCACTTTCGCAGAATGCACCTGAATAATTTGATCTGATATATCCTCAAATATAGCGATGGAAACCAGCCGGGCAACCAGCAGTGAAAACCCGAAGATAAAAAGAAAAACCGGTACAATCAGCCGGTTCCTCGCTACTTCAATGGCTTCAGATTTTGCCCCCTCAATATGGAGAACAGCTGTTCTCATTCGCCGCCCTCCAGTTTAAGAGAAATACGTTCATAAAAACTGCCTTTTGGGATTTTAGTGCTATTAATTTGCCGTTGCTTCTTTGCCGGATAGGATACCAGTACCACCTGCGAGTTATATTTC
>JAJFIP010000386.1 GCA_021774875.1 Emcibacter sp. | reverse complement strand
TATATGTCTCCAGAACAAACACAAGGGCGTACAGATTGGCGATCTGATTTATTCAGTCTTGGGTCGACACTTTACGCGATGATTTCTGGAGATTCCCCTTTTTCTGGTGGCAATTCAGAAAAGGAAATCTTCGAACGGGTTCAATCACAACCACACAAGCCTGTCATTTCTTTGAATCCGAATCTTTCGTCTCGATTTGTGAATGCAATTGATAAGATGCTGGAGAAGGAAGTTCCTAACCGTGTCCAATCTGCGGCAGCGGTTATCGTAGGTTTTAAGGAGACTATTCCATTATCGCTTGTGGTTCTTTTGATCTTTATCGCGGTAACTATAACTGGATTTGTTGGTGAATATCTCGCCACTCCTTCTTATCATTCAGGTGATATCACTCTAACTTGGGATCATGACTCCAACACGACTGTTGATCAGCTGGTTTTTGAACTTGAAAGTGATAAAAAGGCAGGACGCGAACTGAAAATGAAATTGGCCTGGGAAGCTTATCGGAAGGGTGAAGAATTGTTTGACAACGGTCAAAATGATGAAGCGGAAAGATATCTTGAGGAAGCACGGCAATATTCTGTTGCCGTGCTTCGTGAACGCGGTGCTGCGAGCCGATTAGAATTAGCTCTGAGGCGATCGAACGAACCTGTACCCCCACTTAATGGACCGATCCTCGATGAGGTCTTGCGAAAACGAATATTCAGCTGGGGTCAAGAAAATGATTCTGATGCAGCGCTATGGATATTCGGGCGCTCCTCTGAATTTCTGGAAGAGTATGCTCTAGCTCGTCACGCTTATAGTCAAGCAAAACTGTTAACATACGCACGTACTTGGGACAACGAGTTGGATATATTCTGGTCGCCCGCTGTGAAAGCGGGTGATGATTACGATAACCTTGTGAAATCGCATCCTCCCCCACTGTTGGGTGATTTTTTCTTCCTAAAGCTATTCAAACTACTTTGGTGGATAGGTTCAATTACCAGTGTCGTAACCATTCTTGTTGTTATTTGGCTTAAACGTTTAATTCTCTTGAAATTTTTTCAAAAATCGATTCGTAAATTACCTCTCATACGTAGAACATAAAAAAATAGGAACTCAGTACAAACTTTTTATTCTTGGAGTGATTCAGATGTATGCAAAACATTGTGTTTCTTTAATTGTGATGATTGCCTCTTTGATTCCTTCGGTATGCTTTTCTACTACACCACGACACTCACGTGAACTAAAAGCTGCTTGGGAGGCTTTCGATGTTAAGAAGTGGGAGACTGTGATTAAACACGCTAAAATTATTAACCGAGAGTTTGGTAGGCAAGCAGTTCGTGATCAGGATAAGCTTTCTGATAGTAAGTCAAAAATACTTCTTGGAGCAGTATCAGACGAGCAAAAACAAGAAATTCACAAAAACGGATTATTGAATGATGTAGCTACTGCGAATTATCTGCTTCTTCGGGCTGCTGATCAGTTGGGCCGGAAGGATGTGGTCAAAAAAGCGTTTGCTACAGTCAGCATGCTGCCTTCTGCTCGAGCGTGGGATCCACGAGGCTGGTTTTGGTCGCCTATTGAGGCTGCTCGTATTTACAATGTGTCTCCAGAGTTAGCAGACAAAACTCCCCATGAAGTCTATACAATCGAAGCTTGGTCTGCGTTTAATCGTGGTGCGTACGAACAGGCAATTATATATAGTGAAAAGTGCATTAAACAATTCCAAAAAAGTGCAATAGTGTTGCAGGAAACCCTCAAAAAGCGAAAAGAAATTCGGCCAATTGGTGTTGTTTCAGAGAAGGTGAAGAAAATGATATTCACGAACGGGATTTTGAATGATGTTTCTACGTGTTTCTATATTAAAGGTGAAGCATCTCGAATTCGAGGTGACAATGAAGCTGCTGCTAGTGCGTTCCATGACTGTAAGAAACTAAGTTATGGAAGGTGTTGGGACCCAAACGGTTGGTTCTGGTCTCCCGCTGTCGCTTCTGGAGACAAGCTTGAGCAACTTCGTTGACTAAAACTGTCTTGATTGAGAATACAACAGTGGAATCTATCGATTCTGAGGTGAATGAAAACATGATGCAAACAATGCATCCGTAACAGCACGATAGTTGTCCAAAGAAACAACATAAAACGGAGAGAATGATTTCGCCGATGTCCTTTGAAGAGTGATATTAACCATGTGACTCAAACAGGGGTTACGGTTTAATAAAAATGATTGATATCTGGCTGAGACTGGTGCAAAACTGAACTAGTCGAACTAAACCGTTTACCAATACGTTTATCAATTCTGGACTTACAGAATCGTGTGTCACTAATCTAGCTTAGTAATAATTTATTATGGAAATTGACCGCCACCACCGAATCCACCGTCATAGCCGGGGGCACCAAAACTACTCGTGCCATTAGATCTAAGAGATTTGGGAGTATTGTTTGCAATGTATGGTCGAAGCAATTTTCGAATTTGTGCTTGAATATGTGGTGCTTGCTTCACAATCACTGCATCAGCAACAGCTTGAATTTCACCTTGTCCCTCCTGCCACGTTGACGGTTCCACCATTTTGGGAATGACTTCGGCGAATTGCTTACTGAGGGCCACCGTACGATCTTCTATTAACTTCATGACAGCCAAGTCAACGTTGTCTTGGGGGACACGAAAATCGTTTGATTTTGCCATTCCGAAAATATTCGCAGTCAAAGGCGTCAATAATTCGGAAGCTTGTTCTGAAGGAATAACCAGTCGGTATGTGATAATCTGTAATTGCTGGATATCCTTGTTTTTAAAGGATTTCTCGGTCTCACGTTGTTGTAACTGTCGTTGATGAAGACTTGTTCGTAAATCTTTTAATAGGCGTTCGATTTTCGAGTGAATCGGGCGTGTTTGGTTGACTAACAGATTGCCCTTGTATGTATTAATAGTTCCTTCACCGTTCTCTTGCTTCCACCCAGCGTCATTGTACGTGGATGTAATGAATTCGAACAAAGAAAGGGCTTCAGATTTGAGATCAAAATCCTCATAAAACGATTGACTAGATACACTTGTCAAGTCAGACACATCATAAACTACTGTGTATAGGTAGTCTTGTGTGGCTTCTTTGGTCGTAATCCAAAGGGTTTCATCTTGCACAATCCAATCGAGTTCGTATTTTTGGGCTAGCCGATTCAATGACGACTCAAACTTGATCTCTTTCAGTTCAAGGGTCACTGGAAGTTCGATATTTATGCCTGATTCTTCTAGTTCCTTCACGTCGATTTCAATGGGGATTCCATAGAAGTCACGAAAATAGGCAACAACTTCTTCAAGTGGTAATTCCAAAAAATCTGCTGATGTTTGTCTCTCTAGTGCAATGCGAATTTTGTTTCCATTGTTAGAATGGTGCATATTTGTTTTGACTGAATCTTCATTGATTTGGATCGACGTGATTTGATCATTAGGGCTTGATTGAGACAAGAGCTTCTCGAACTGAGACTGGTAAACTTGATGAATATTTTCCAAACGTTTTTTATATTCATCTTGTGAAGACTGTAATTTCACACGGTGCTGTTCTTGGATACGTTCAATTTGTTTCTGATGCTTATTTTTCTCTTCAGTTAATTTCGCAACATTATTGGAATGAGTTTTCTTTGATAATTCAACTTCTTTTGTCAACCTTTGCCGAAGTTCTTGAACAGACTTGTCAAAAACAGCCAACTGGTTTGTGTATTTTTTTGTCAGGTGAGCTAACATTTTTGGATATGTGCGATCCTTTTTCGGCATATCCTTCTCAAATATTTTTTGATCTTGTTCGAATTGTTCGAATGCCAGCGGACTGCTATCGTCAACATTACGAACCATAGTCAACAAAGTTGCACGTTCGTCAGATATAGATTTCAGGATATTCGTAAGCTGTTTCTGTCGTTCGAGTGATTGATCAAATTTGCCCTGAAGCAATTCCAAGTGTTTTCGAGATTCATTCAAATGAGAAAATACAATGTCTTGTTGCTCTATTGCTTGCCTCTTTTCGGGAAGATAGAAATACCAGTACAAACAAGCCGTAGTTCCCGACACGCCTAGTACAAACGCGACTAAAAACCCAACAAGAATAGTGCCGAACCGGGTTTGTCCGGCTGCCATTTCTGGTTGAATTGTCAATTGTGGCTTTGGATTTTCATCGTAGGACATTCCTTCTCCATCAAATTCGTTCAATATGTCCGAATCATACTCATGGAAATCGAACTCCTCTTCTTCCAATTCGAAGTCTGTATTTATTTCGTCGTCTACTGGAACAAGCTGACTTTCCAACAAAAGTTCATCTTCTTCACTTTCATAAAATGGAATTTCCAGTTCTGAATCAGCAATTGAAAAATCATCTTCTTCTAGTTCAAACTCCAATCTTGAATCTATTGTTTCGCTCGAATTATTCGAGGTACTAGAAGAAAGTTGATCTCTGAGATCAGAATTGACCAATGATATTCCCGAATCGCTCGGTTCTAAAGAAACACTGGAGTCCAATGAAATACCATCATCGTGAGTGTCTTCAGTACTACCAGTCGCCTCTGAATCTTGCACTACACCCGCATAATACTCGACACTTTCCTTTAACAATTTCAATTCACCTGACTCTTGGATCCCCTGAAGAAGTCCCTGATCATAAAGTCGTTGAATTTCATCTTCGGAGAGCAAGAGTCGTCTGGTTACATCAGCAATAGTCAAATAGCTTCCCGCCATAGCATAGTCCTCCAGGAAGTCAAGTTATCCAAAATAGAATAGTCATTCTGACTAACGGGCTTCTGATGCAATCGGCTTTCGATTGAGTGCGAAAATATAACTTCTTCTTAAACTGGCTACGTTCAAGACACTACAGGCTACGTTGCTTGATTTATCTAAACACTATAGCTTGGCAGCAAATGCCTGCTTGCAGGTCACTCTTCGCAAGCATGGAGAAGCATTTTGTTTCGTCATCAGAAGTATAGATTTATGTCTTTCTTCTAGATGATCTATTGAGTTCATAATAAAAAATCTGAGTCGTACAGAATCGGAGCAAGCTTAATTACGGTGTGGTTTTGGCTCGGTATTCCAACCGCTCAATAGCGTTCTGCGCAACGGGATGTCGCATCCACAATCTGTGGATTGTTCCATTTCGATGGTTTTCCAGATTCAAATAATAGCTGCCTAAGTCGATACCTATCAAATCAGGCCCAATCCATGACTTGTCCAAATTGAATGGTGCCAGCCCATATGGTCCTGAGACGAAAGACCAAATCTCGCTCTTCCGCCACTGGTCTAGGTCTTCTTCAAGTACGTCTGGAATCCAGGAAACAGTGGCGAGTGCAGCCATCGGCCAGACGGTACTATTTGCATCACCAAAAATCGGTCCCGGTGCAATATAGCCATTGGGTGAGTCACCAGCACTGATACCCCACCATCCCCCATATTGCTTTGCATATGTTTTGTGTTTGTTGGCCACAGACTGGCAAAACTCTCGATTTACCAATGCTGCTTCTCTCGCATTGGCATCCAAATCGACATTATCTCTGTCCACAAGCCCTTTTAGTCGATGCCAACCGAGTCCGTAATAACTTGTAAACAAGGAATGGTTTTGGTTTAAAATGTCACGTTCACCGACCCGGCCTTTGGTGACATTCGTGTTGTACCATAGGTCAGGATTTATCGGATGTGTCCGTGAGCCTACCGCCAGGAAATAGGGCATTGCCATTTCGCTGGAACGCACGTCCATCGGACCCAGCAACCCTTTCTTGTTGTCCCAGCCAAGCGAAAGCAAACTCTCTTTGGTTCTTGGGTGCTTAACTACGAATGCGGACCATTCGGCACGATCAACAATTGAATCAGCCAGGTCAGCAGTTTGGCCTCCGAATTCTTCGGCTACTACCATGCAGCCATTGAAAAAGATTGCCGAATCCAGACAGCTCACCTCGCTCCCTGCAAGCGGTTTGCCGGTCGACACATCCACAAAATGATACAACAACCCTTTGCGGTTTTGCATGTTGTTCAATACAAAACCCATGACCTGCTCAGAATGCTCAATCGCCTTTTCACGAGAAATTTGCCCCGTTCGAATGGCACCGGGAAGTATGCTCAGATAATATCCTACAGATGCCATGGAGCAGACAGCGGGACGGTCCCTAACATATGATGCATTGGGACTGCGATCAAGCACCAACCCCGTTTTCTCATTGCGATTCTCACTAAACCAAAGGAACGCCCGCCGTGCAAGTGAATCGAGGAGAACCTGGACGTCGTTCTTGTGATCATCGTTAGCTGGTGGGCGCAACCGGATAGAGTGCACGAGTAAATCGCCGGTCTTGCTCGTAACTCGTGTATTCTCAAACACGACGACGAATTCATGCATTCGCACAAGACTTGTGGCTCGAGCGATCGCCTTCATAGGAATTGCGACGTCGAAATAGCCCTGTTCTTGATTTGTCTTGAGGTGTTTTTTATCAATACGGACGTATGCAAGATGCGTTATGATATCCCCATCACTTAATGTTTTCAGTTCGATTTTGAAAACGGAAGTATAATTAGCATCTCCTTCCTGATCGAGCCTTAACCGAAGTACCAAGTCGTGAGACTGGAATTCACTCCAGTCAGCATTCTCTAATTTGAACCACCAACCGTTAAAGGTTCCGGCCACCGGTACTTCATAACGCAATTTCAGGAACCCGACCGGCTTTTCCATTCTGGGAAAATTTACTCGATCGTATTTCTCCTCGACCCATTGAACATCTCGCGGATCTTGATCGCGAAAAATACCAAATCGCAATTTCTGGCTTTCTCGCAAAATATCTAGTGACTCGTTGAATTGGATTACAACATGATCACGTAGTGGAAGCAGATTGGGATGAGCAATTTGATGTTCACGAACGTTAGATTCAACAACATCCTCTGAATCATTTGAAGCGATTGCTGTTTTCAACAAACCACAACGAGGGCTTACGATACTGATCAATACAGCAATTACAATCACAGCAAGCTCCAATGAAATTATAAATTTTCTGAATGTGTAAGCTTTGTTGGGGATCATGGTATCTGACTCCATCTCAGGTGAGTTCTGATAAAACTTTCAATTCAACAATGAAATTTGGTCAATGAGGATCGTGCCTAGTGATGTTGTGTTGTATTCCTTCGTAAGCAGGATTTGTATCTGATCGAATCGGTTTGATCGCGGCGATACTTTTGAATCAGGTGTATTTTCAGCCTGTTTTAATAACAACTGTATGGGCAGAGAAATACGGTACCAGCCCGTCGCATCCTTGAATTGCTCTAACAACTCCACCTTCCCACGACCAACCGTGGCCTTATCCTCAAGATGCACTAATTCAACACCGAAAGTTACAGGCCGTTGCGATTTGGCTATGCCATTCGATGTCCTTTCTGCCGTTTTGGTATTATCAACAACTGGCTTTACTCTTAGCATGAGGCATCCATCGTTAAAACGGCCCAAATCAATACCGTTCTTTTTCGTCGTCCTCCAGCACGCCCCAACAAGGGACGTTCCTTTGTTGTTCCACTTAATCCGCAACACATTCAGTGAGGTTTTTTTTCGGTCTTTCTGCTCACTTAGATTGCTGCTCACCAGTTCTTGCTGCATTGTCCAGCTAAGGCTTTCTGCCACATTCTTATGAGAAGACGCAATTGCACTGAAAATCCATCTTGATTCCTGATCGGCTGCAACAGACTGTACTAAGTTGGTACCATTAAGATACCACTCCTGACAGGCGAAAATCTTCAATAGTTTCGAAGGAATTTGTGGTTGTTTATTTGGAATGATGGCTTCATCTTTCGAAGTTTGGGAAGTAATCTTTTCTTGCATTTGTTCATCTTTTAGATTTGTGGGTCTAGCGGCTTGATCTTCGGCACTTTCCGTTTGGGAGTGTCTTTTTTCATGCTGCTCTTCCCCCTTTGACACGAGTGCTTGGTCACGAGATGAACTGAAGAATGGTGAGAGAACTACTATGGCAATCAGTCCGAGACCGCAGTAAACCAGCCGTGAAGCCCCTTTAACGGAATCATCAAGCATTTTGTCTTTAAGCTTGCTAAACCATCCTGACAATGATTGTTTTAGTTTTTTTTTCGCATCAGTCATTGGAATGCCCTGTGCAATATTTAAGAGCTGGTCTCCGTGATTACTGATTTGCTTAACAAATTCACTTTTTTTGCACTTGGAAAGGGACCGAACTCTGGTAAATTAAACGTCGTTTACCTAATTAGCCAGGCTTTTGTCCTGGAAGATGACTTAGGAGACAAACTCCAAAAATCGAAGCGATATGCTCATAATAACACCATGTAATCGATAGTACAACAAGTTAGCCACGAAATCCAATGCGGATGAACCGTGATACAATAGGAACACCATAACAGAGGTCGCTTACTTCCATTTGTAATCAACGGAAAAAGAACTGTTTCGGATCAACGAATTGGTTGAAAGAACCCAAAATTTATTTGTGTATATTGTCTAATTTTCGAACAGTGACATATCTCGACTTACACCAACGGTCGGTACTTTTAAGAATCAATGAATAATTCTGAATTTAAATAGGGTTACCACGATTGAGTTCCCAATCACTCTCCAATTATTAAAAATGATAAAGTGATTGCTGCTCCCACATCATAGGAAACACCAATATATTTCGATAGAATGAAGGTTCTCCGATGCGGTTCTACAAGGTTTTTGGCTGATTTAACAAAAACAGAAAATTCCAAGCACGAATGTATGGCTTCGAGCAGCCGCATATTGAAATGGAAACTGGAGATAGCTTCAAACTGGGCAACACACAAGACGAATTACCAAATTATATCGTGAAGATCAGGGATTTGGAAAAACTCACTGGTATGAATTTCTTTCCGATGCTCCAGGACGACATTGAGAAAGTGGAACCCGATGACGTAGGAGCACCGAATAATCCGGTGAGCACACGCCTGTGGGCCAATTCCGTTCGCAAAACTCATCAAATGCCAGATAGTAAACTTAAAGGACCATTTACGGTTCACGTTTTATGGTACTACAGAATGCTAAATTGCTGATTGACCGCTTATTCAACAGCAGAAACCCAACATTAAAAGAAACAAAATGGAAT
>JAJFIP010000385.1 GCA_021774875.1 Emcibacter sp. | reverse complement strand
TTATCGCCCGCCGGGTGCCTTGTGCCCCCCAGAAGCAAATTGGCCCTTTCAGCAAGCGAGGAAGACACAAGATTTTCTACTTTTTCAACAGAGGCGCTATTGATCAAAGGCCCCACCTGAACATCAGCATCAGCCCCATTACCAATTTTCAGGGCAGCAACCTGGGCAACAAAGCGGCTAACAAATTCATCATAGATGCCATCCTGGATAAAGAAACGGTTGGTACAGACGCAGGTCTGGCCTGCATTGCGGTATTTTGAGGCCATGGCACCAGCAACTGCGGCTTCAATATCGGCATCGTCAAATACAATGAAGGGGGCGTTGCCACCAAGCTCCATGGACATTTTCTTCACAGTGGTCGCCGATTGCTGCATCAGGATTTTGCCAACGGCGGTTGAACCAGTGAATGACACCTTTCGGATCAAAGGATGGCTGGTCAGAACCTCGCCAATTTTTACCGGGTCAGTAGTGGTGACTACGGTAAATACATGCTCAGGAATACCGGCTTTTCGCGCCAGAACTTCCAGAGCCAGAGCCGATAACGGGGTGGCTTCGGCAGGTTTTACGATTGCCGTGCATCCTGCGGCTAGGGCAGGGGCTATCTTGCGGGTGATCATGGCGATCGGAAAATTCCACGGGGTAATAGCCGAAATAACTCCGATAGGCTGTTTTAGTGTTATAATTCTCTTGCCACGGGCATGGCTGGGGATTGTGTCGCCATAGGTTCTTTTGCCTTCTTCGGCGAACCATTCGACAAAAGATGCCCCGTAAGCCACTTCGCCACGTGATTCAGCCAGAGGTTTGCCACATTCTGCCGTGGCAATCCGGGCCAATTGTTCCTGATGATCCAGAATCAATTGGTACCAGCGTCGTAAAATAGCAGCACGTTCCTTCCCCGTTTGTGCTGACCATTTCTTGAACGCTTCTCCCGCTGCGACAACAGTTTGTTCAACCTCTTGAACAGACCAGTCCTTGACAGTTGCAATAAATTCATCATCTGCCGGATTATGGACAGATAACCCATCCTCCAGACCAATGTACTTCGCAATAATTTCAAGCATTTCCGACATAAAATATCTTTCTCTTAATTTGTTACTGCTAAATATACCATAAATTTACTCCAGGTCAGGGCCCGAGTACATCACAAACTTGAAAACAGCTACATGGTTTATCCTTTTATTCAAAAAATAGTTAAAAACTTCTTTCACACATTTGATTATTATGTTAGTTCTATTAATGAATTTAATGATAAAAATACTTTTAAAAACCAATATTAAGAATTAGTGTCATCATTTCAGGGAAATACGGTTAAAACATAGGGAGCCATATATGACCGATCAAACCCCCGTCCAGAATTCCATGAAGTCAGGAACCTGGAAAAAATCCTCATGCAAGATGTGCATACATTCCTGCAATACAGTCGTTCATGTGACCGATGATGGTGTTATTAACAAGATTGAAGGCGATCCAGACAGCCCGGCAAATATGGGCCGCCTGTGTCCCAAGGGCAATGCGGCCATCATGCGTCATTATGACCCAACCCGTTTTAAAACGCCCTTGAAACGCACCAATCCAGAGAAGGGGCCGGGCATTGATCCCATGTGGGAGCCAATTAGTTGGGAAGAAGCCATGGAAACAACTATCCGTGAGCTGAAAACTTCCATTGATGAGGATCCCCGGAAGCTTTTGCCATCTATCGCTGATTTTCAAAAATTATATTTATGGGCCTGGCCGCTAGTAGTGGGCAATAGCAATTATTTCTCTACTGCGGGCAGTTTCTGCGGCGGCGGCTATCACCCGATGAATGGCTTTATCCATTCGACCTTTGCGGCGGCAAATGATGTAAATTACTGTAATTACTGGATTAATAACGGCAGTGGTGATGGCTTTTCCTCCCACCTTCATACCGCAGCCCAAGCCTTTCATGTGGCCAATGCCCGTGTAGAGCGCAATATGCGCGTGGTCTGTGTGGAGCCACGACTTTCCATCGGTGGTGCCAAGGCAGAAGAATGGGTTCCCATCAAGCCCGCTTCTGACCGTCATTTTGCCCTTGGGCTTTGTCATGTGCTGATAGAGGAGGGGCTGTGTGATTATGAAACCCTGAAACATGACACCAACGCGCCTTATCTGGTTGGCGAAGACGGTTATTTCATTCGGGACAGTGATGGCAAAGCTTATGTCTGGGACGGCAAAGACAACAAAGCCAAGACCTATGATGACAAGTCTATTGGTGAATTTGCCATTGAGGGCACTTATGAGGTGGAAGGCAAAGCCTGTAAACCTTCTTTCCAGCGTTTTAAGGATATTCTCGCGGAATGCACGCCTGAGCAGATGTCCGAGATCACTACTGTGCCGGCGGAAACTATCCGCCGTATAGCCCGTGAATTTTCCACAGCCGCAGAGATTGGTAATAACATCACTATTGATGGCCGAGACTTACCACTTCGCCCCGCGGGATATAATTATTACCGGGGCGCTCATGCCCATAAATACTCAAGCCAGTCCAACCATGCTTTCAAGCTGGTTAATATGCTGGTGGGGAGTATTGATGTGCCGGGCGGTCATGTGGGCGCAACCCTTGACGATCAGAAGGTGGACAACGGCCATGTGGCCGAGGGTGATAGTGGTCAATTATTGGGAACTCCCCATCAATTAGGCCCCCATCCGGGCTTTTCCTATCCGCCGGATAATATGGATCTGATGAGCTATTTCCCGCTTGGGGTTCATCCGGGTCATTTGAATGTGGAGGTCTGGAATAATCCTGAAAAGTTCAGTCTGGATTTCAAGCCTGACGTAATGCTGATCTGCCATTCCAATCCGATCTGGAGCCTGCCCGGAAAACGCGAGGACTGGTTTAAAATAATGCGCGAGATGCGGTTCATAGTCGCCATTGATATTGTACCCAACGATACCAACGCCTTTGCTGATATTATCCTGCCCGGACATGATTCACTGGAAAGCTGGAACATGACCATGATCGAGCCACCCCATACCGAAGGCATGTGTCTGCGCCAGCCCATGACCGACCCGTTATATGATACCCGCAGCGAGGAAGACATCTTCAACGATATTTCCGAGGGGCTTGGTTTGCTGGAAGTCTGGAATACTATATTGAATATTGTCAACGGTTTCGAAGAAAGTCCTAATCTAAAACTTGAACTGGATCAGAAGCATAGTGACAAGGAAATGGCCCGTCGTAAGGGTTTGAACTGGAACGGCAAGGATCTGGACTGGTATATTGAGCATGGCCATGCGGTGACCCCGCGACGGACAGACAAATGGTATAAACCGTGGCAGGGATTGCGCCTGAATTTTTATATTGAGGATATTGTCCGCGAGCGCGATGGCCTCAGAAAAGCCATGGATACGGCTGAGGTTCCCATCCGTGACGAGTGGCATTGGGATGATTATCAACCCCTGCCAACGCCCGTGCTGGAACCTGTATTGAGGGATAATGACGAATATGACTTATATGCCATCACCTTCAAGGATATTCAGCTCAACTTCGGCGAAAGTCTGAGTAATCCGTGGATCAAGGATATTGTTTACCGCGACCCGGTTCATACCGCCTTGCAGCTAAACACCAAAACAGCAGCAGCTAAAGGCCTGGAACATGGTGATCTGGTTCTGGTTGAGTCCAAATACGGTAAAATATATGGCAGACTGGGCCTGACTGAGGGTATTCACCCGGAAACCATCGGTGTATCCAATTCCCTGTCGCGGATGATGTCCCAAAATGCGGGCGTGCCTTATGGTGGTGGTCATTTCAATGATATGCTGCCGGCGGATCTGGAAAATACCGATGCCTGTAGTGCTCAGTGTGAGTCTGTGTGCCGGGTGAAACTGACCAAGCTTGATCATATCCCCGATGAATTGAAAGGAGAGGGCAGTCTTTATTCCTATAGCGATGGGAGGGCGGCACAATGACCAGTTACGGAATGGTATTTGATGTCAAACGTTGTATTGGCTGCAATGCCTGTACAGTGGCCTGTAAGCAGGAAAATTCGCTGCCGGACGGGGTGTTTTTCACCCGCACCCTAAGCGCAGAGGTAGGCGAATTTCCCAATGTTTCGCGCACTTACCTGCCGACTATCTGCAACCATTGTGAGGATGCGCCCTGCGAGAAGGTCTGTCCCAGTGGGGCCACCTACAGCCGCGATGACGGCATAGTCATGGTGGATGGGGCTTTATGCATTGGCTGTGGTTCCTGCGCGGTGGCTTGTCCCTATGATATGCGAACCAAGATTGAGGAAACCCAGCTGACAAACGGTTTGTTTGGTGAAGGTAATCTTACCCCATTCGAGGAACAGGGCTATACCCGATTTGAATGCGGCACTTTTACCAAATGTGATTTCTGTTCAGAGCGCGTGGATGCAGGTAAAGACCCGGCTTGTGTCGCAACCTGTCCCACCGATGCGCGCGTGTTTGGTGATTTGGATAATCCCGATAGTAAAGTCAGCCGCTTGATCCGGGATCGTGTGGGCCGTCAGCCGTTACCGGAAAAAAATACCCGCCCCAAAGTATTCTACATCGATTGATCAGAGGAGAATTGCAATGGCTAATATAAGTTTAAAAAATGTTCTTCGCCCCGGATTTGTCGGGCGAACCTTTAAATCCGGTTATCGGTTCCAGCGTTATTGGGATACACCCATGGCGACCGCCTTCTTTTGTGGGGAGAGCGGGGCCGGGGTGTTTATCGTTTCCATGTTGCTGAATTTCATGCCCGGAGTTATTCTGGGCCTGTTGATTACAGGTGTTGGTAAAACATTCTTTCACCTGAGCCATATGGGGGTGCCAAGCAAATCATGGCGAGCCATATTGCGGCCTGATCGGTCATGGATCAGTCGGGGACTATGGGGTATTATTTTCTTTGTTGGTTTTGGCGTTATTCATGTGATCAGTGAATTATTCGGTCTGGTGCCGGAAGTGTTAATAAAACCCGCATATTTTCTGGGCTTGGCCGGGGCGATAGTCGTCGTGGTATATCAAGGGTTTGCCATGTCCCACTCAACCGCCATATCATTGTGGAATACGGGATTAATGCCGCTGTCTAGTATGTTGTATGGGTTGTTGTCCGGGGTATCGATGGTGATGGCTCTGGGGGTTTTAGACTTATACGCCACTGATGAAAGTCAGTTGCTCATGGTGACACTGTTTCAAAAAATACTGTTAGTGGCAGTTTTTATGACTATCTTGAGCTTGCTGCATGGGGCAAAACATGGTTCAAAAGGGGCCAGACAGTCTTATGAACTATTAACCAGTGATTTTCTTGCGCGACCATTTCTAATTGGTGTGATCGGTATTGGGACGATTATGCCCTTTTTACTCCTGATGTTTGCGCCAGTGAATTTCCTTACAACCCTGACCGCAACAGTATCAATCCTGTTCGGTTTTTACCTCTACCGTGTATTGATTTTCAAAGCCGGGGTAATGGACCCCATCCTGACTCCGGCAGATATGTTCGGGAAGTAGATTAGCTATTTACCTGCCTGTGAACCCGGTTGGTCAGTTTCAGCATGGTCTCAAGGGTGATGGAATCCAGTGTAGCTTCGGCGATGTCGTCGATCTCGCCCAGAACCACAGCCAGCGATGCGCCAAATTCGGTTTTATCGCCCGGCTCAAAACCTCCGGCATCGTGAAGAGTGATTGGCTCAAACACTTCGACCACATCTTTTAGTGTTGTGCGGCGGATATTGCCGCAGAAACGATAACCGCCACCGGCCCCGCGCACGGCTTCGACCATTCTGGCCCGGCCCAGATCACGCAACACCTTTGCCAGATGGTTGAGCGATACATCAAATTTCGCCGCAATATCCGATGCCGAAAGCTGTTCATCAGGGCGGGAAGCCAGTTCAAGGACGGAATAAAGTGCCAGACGACTTGATCTTTGCAATTTCATGATCTGCCCTCCAAATCAGATAAATCCATCTCCAGGGGGATAGTGCTGCCTGCCATCATGCCCTGGCTGCGAAAAAAGGACATTACGGTGATATTGTCGCGGTCGATCATGGTATGCACCTTGTCGACTCCGGCCTGCTTGAAGCAGTGGCAGATAGTGTCAAACATTACCGTCGCCACACCGCCCAGGCGCGTATCAGGGTCAACGGTTAGCGAGAATACCCAGCCGCCGGGTGGTGACCCAAATTCCCATGCCCGTATTTCCCCGACGATGAAGCCGGCAATATGACCGTCTTTTTCCGCGACCAGAAAATGACGTTCGCTGTGCTGGCCGCCAAAACGGCGAAAGGATTCCTGCCAGTATTCCGGTTTGGTAATTCCGCTGATCTGTCCATCCAGCTCAATGATGCGCGATAAATCACCATCACCGGCACTGCGGACGGTTATGCCGCTTTCCGGATTATATTCATTAATTGCTGCCATTTTGTTTTAATATTCCCTGAATGAATTTTATAATTATATATGAATTACGCATTACAATACCAATTTATTGTGTTACCTTCAAGTCATTGTTATGGATGAGAAGATATGACTGGCGAAATAACCCCGCAATGGCTTGCTGGCTTTGATATAGACGATTGCGTGCGGTTTGATGTGCGGCCAATTCTAGAAATGGGGGTTGACCCTCTGGAGCAGATACTGGCCCGGGAGGAATTACTATCCGGGCAGGATATTCTCATTATTGAAGCTCCGTTTGATCCGGTACCTTTGCGCCGGCTACTGGGGGGCAGGGGTTATGCCAGTCACGCCGTTTCGTTATCACCTAAACACTGGCAGGTATTTTTTCAGAAGCAGTCAACCGCCGCTTTGCCAGAGTTGCCTGATTTACCGGCCTTTCCCATGCAATGGCGGAATGGCATTCTGGAAATGGACTTGCGCAGTCTGGAGCCACCAAACCCAATGATTGCCGTCCTGAAAGTGATTGAAAGTGGCGAAGGGGGAGAGCGGTTTATGGTGCGTCTTATGCGCGATCCCATATATCTGCATCCTGAACTTGTGGAGCGAAACTGGTACGCAGAAATATCTGAGGAAAGTGACCAGGGGCTAAGGGTTCAGATTATCAAGGGAAATAAGCCGTGAGCGGGGCAAATTTTCTATCTGGAGCCAAGGGCAGACTTTTGCCGCCGTCCATACCTTTTCGGTTTTTTATGGCGGCGGTGATCTTTTATCTACTGTTCTGGGCAGCCCTCTTTTCCAATGCAGGTGAAATAACCAGTTATATCATTGGCGGCGGCCCGGTATTGAGCATGATCCATATTGCTACATTGGGGGTTCTTACCATGACCGTGATCGGGGCGTCATTACAGCTTTTATCAGTAGCAACACGGAAGGCTTTCACGGACTTCTGGCTCTGCCGCCTGTTATCGTGGATTTATATTCCGGGATTTATGCTGCTGGCCTTTGCCATGTTTGAAAGTTGGTATTTCGGCATGTTAGGAGGGGGCATAGCAACAGCCATCGGGCTTGTCATATTTTTTTACCTGATTGTTAATAATATTCGCGGGGTTCAGGGCATGACGGCCATAATGCAGCATTGCTGGGCGGCAATGGTATCTCTGCTCGGACTTGTAGCACTTGGTATCATGTTAATTATGGATATGGAACAGGGTTTTATGAGTGATCATTTAACCATCGCTTTAAGTCATCTTATTTTGGCTGTCTTTGGTTTTATGAGCCTGATTGCTATGGGTTTTTCCTATATTCTGGTGCCAATGTTTGCCCTAGCTCCGGCACCACCGGAAAATCTTGGTCGCCTGTCCATTATCTGCAATATGCTGGCGATTATCCTGATTTTGGTGGGGATAAACAGTTATTTAGACTGGGTCTCATTAGTTGGGGTTGCTCTGGCATTAGCCGGGGTAGGGTTTTATCTATACAGCATGATCAGGGTTTATAATGCGCGTATGAGAAAACGGCTAGGTATGCCGTTTCTACTCATTCGGGTGGGTTGGATTATGCTGGCCCTCACCATTATCTGGGGTGCGCTTGGTATGGCCGGATATTGGCCAAGATTAGGCCTGGAAACTGGCCACACGCTTTTTGCAGTTCTGGCGATCATCGGCTGGCTGTTGACCTTTCTTACAGGTATTTTGCAAAGGATCATGCCTTTCCTGAGTAGTATGCATACCTCGGGCAGCGGAGGAATTCCCATGCTGGCATCATCCATGGCGGACGTGAGGCTTTTGATTATTAATGCTATTGGACATCTGGGCGGGCTGGTTGCTGTATCTGTTGGGGTTATTCTGGATATGACCATGATCATAGAGATCGGGGCAGGGGCAGGATTTATTGGTGCCTCAGCTCTGCTGTGTTACCTGTTAAATATTATCCGCCATATGATCAGGAACGCCCCCTAATCCAGGTCTTATTTATTATATATTCTGGTTGATTTTAATATAAATAAGTATTACAGTACCTAAATACCATATTAATAATAGAGCGACCCCATGTTTTCGTTTGATCGTCAGATAACCCGTACCCTTCATGATGAACATCTCGCCACAATTACTGTGCTGGAAAGGCTTGAGGCGATATTTGGAAAATATGGGCCAAAGAAAATGCCTGCCGATGATAATGCGGAGATAGCAAGACTTCTGGGTGATATTATCAATCTGGTGGAATGTGATGTGAAGAATCATTTTTCTTTTGAGGAAGAAAAACTTTTTCCCTTGTTAGCGGCGATGGGTGACAGTCCGATCAGTGCTATTCTGACCGGCGAACATAATGTGATTTTGCCGCTTGGAAATTTATTGTCTGAATTGGCTAAAACGGGGCGTGCGGATGGATTTAACGATGCGTCATGGGTTCAGTTCCGCCAAAGCGGAGTTGAATTGATAGAACGGATGATTTCCCATATTCAGAAAGAAGAAATGGCTCTGCTACCCATATTGGAAGATATTATTGAAGAAGACGAGGACGCTGAATTAACGATGACATATTCAGAGATGCGCTGATGAAATTAGAATGATGGAGAATTTAAGTGACTGAATTTGAAGGAAAGATGAGACCATTGGTGGCAGGTGACCTGCCGTGTGTTATCGAGATAGACGAGAATAACACGGGCCGTTCCCGGAAAGATTTCTTTGAAAGGCGTGTTTCAGCGGCTCTGAAAGAACCAAAACAGTTTGTTTATATTGCCTATGAACAGAACGGCGGTGTGGCGGGTTATCTTCTTGTCCGGCTGCAACAGGGGGCATTTGGTGGTGACAGGACGGTTGCGGTGGTCGATGATATTGGTGTGAGCAGCGGCGTACAGGGAAAAGGCATTGGCCATAGTCTTATGGAAGAGCTGACTTCAATTATCCGGAACAAGGATATTCATGAAATACGCAGCCAGGCCGACTGGGCCGATCAGAAAATGCTGCATTTCTTTGCCGGATGTGGATTTAAACTGGCCCCGCGTACGATTTATCAGCGCGATACCAGTTATCTGGACACAGAGGTCGCAGTTAATGACGGTGAGCCACTTGAAATTGACTATAGCGATTCCTCAAGTGACGATACGGCGGCTTTGTCTCGGGATCAGATACCTTGCCGCAGTTTGATACAGGATGATCTGGCGGCAATCATAAAAATTGACGGCAAAATCATGGGCTATGCCCGGTCTGCTTATTATGAACGCAAGATGGCTGAAATATTGCAAGAATCAGGTATCCGGGTGTCTCTGGTTGCTGAACTTGATGATCATGTGGTTGGATTTGTCATGGCGCGGGTGGATTTTGGCGAATTCGGTCGTACCGAACCATCTGCCATCATCGATACATTGGGTGTTGATCCGGGCTATGCAAGCAAAAATGTGGGTCGTGCTTTATTATCACAACTTATGGCAAATCTTACAGTTTTAAGAGCAGATACCGTTCGCACAGAGGTCGGGGCAGAGCAGCTGGCCTTGACAGGTTTCTTGCTGGATAACGGTTTTGAGCCCGCACAGAGCCTGTCTTTTTCCAAGGTAGTATGAATTAATCGGTGTCTTTGACCATGCTTTGCAGATATTCAATGAAGCCGTCATTTTGATTCACGGCTGAAACGCCACCAATGGGTTGATAGCCATTTTTGATAAGGTCGTTCACCTTTTCCTGAAGATTCTTGAGTTCAAAGTCGTCTAATATCACATAATCCATTAATCATACTCCTGATTTGACTTACCAATATTAGACGGAAAATCTTTATATTTAGTAACTATTCAGAGAGTATGAAATTAATCCATCGCATCATATTTTGCTTGTAGTTCTTCTTCACTTTCCACGAAGTCAGGATTAGGAACAATACATTCTTCCGGGCAGACGAGCATACATTGCGGCTCATCATCCGCACCGACACATTCAGTACATTTGAAAGGATCAATGACATACATGGGATCGCCTTCTTTGATTGCTTCATTGGGGCAAACTGGTTCGCAAGCATCACAGGCAGTACAGGCGTCAACAATCATTAAAGCCATATTTTATTCCTTTCAATTATATTTTTCTTAAGAAGCTTTGGCCATTTTATCAAGTTCTGCCAATTTTTCATGGCGGAAAGCGCCCCATATGGCAGCACCGATAGCACCCGCATATATTGAGTCCTCGTGGGACACAACAGGCATATCCATCTTGTTTTTCGCCATGGCTTCATTTAGGGCAAGAACCAACCCACTGTCAAGGGCAAGGCCGCCAGTACACATCACCACACCGTCCCTGACTTTCAGTGATTTCAGCAGTTTAATCAGGCGAGCAGCCATAGAAATATGTATGCCTTTTAAAATATTTTCAGCTGAAATACTGCGTGATACCATGTTAATCACATCGGTTTCAGCTAGTACGGCACAAATACCGGATACCACTTCTGGATCATCAGCTTTTTGGCTGAGTTCGCCAATCTCGTCCTGACCAATGCCTAGGTATCTCGCGATATTTTCAAGGAACTGTCCGGAACCTGATGCGCATTGGCTGGTCATTTTATATTTAAGCACTTTGCCCTTTTCATCCATGCTGATGGCTTTGCCGTTCAGTGCGCCAATATCCATCAGGGAGCGGGCATCGGGGTTAAGATAAAGTGCACCACGGGCATGGGTGGTCATGGAATAAAAATGACCGGTGGAATAGGGAATATTTTCCGCATCGCCAGTTGTCGCTACATAATCTATATCATCGCGGGTGTAGCCATTCTGTTCCAGCAGATAATCGAAGGCAGCTTCAGCGAGCATAAACGGTTCGCGGTTTCTAATCCGGTCCGTCTGCTTGTCAATCCAGTTAATCTCATCGCCATTAATTTCAAACAAGGCTGTTTTCACAGCACCTGTACCAACATCAATTCCAATTGTTAATGCCATTTTAAGCCTCCATTACTGCGCGGCGGGCAAATTCAGAGCCACCCAACGCACCAGTGTAAATTGAATCAGGGTCAATATTGATGACCACATCGCCGTAGTTTTCTTTCACCAACTCCCGAAGTGCCTTTACAGCAGCCTCGTTCTTAGCCACACCGCCGGTAAAAGTGAATTGGTCACGAATACCGCCAGACCGAGCGATAATCGACATGGCGCGTAGAATGATAGACCGATGAAGTCCGGCCAGAATATCTTCGCGTTTTTCGCCCAATGCCAGCCTGTCGCGTAACTCGGCGCCAGCAAATACGGTGCAGGTAGAATTGATCTTGACCGCCTTGGTGGATTTCATGGCGATGGGGCCAAGCTCATGCAAGCCCATATTCATTTCGTCGGCAATATAGCCAAGATAACGCCCACAACCCGCCGCACAACGGTCATTCATCTGAAAATTATCGACAACGCCTTGGGGGTCAACCTGTATGGATTTTGTATCTTGGCCACCAATATCCAGCACGGTACGGGTGCCGGGATACATCATATGCGCTCCTAATCCATGACAGAGGATTTCAGAACGGATATGTTCTTTAGGGAAGGGTAAGCGAACACGTCCGTATCCGGTGCCGACCACAAATGTTTCTTCCAGATCAATGGCAAGTGCATCTTTAACTGGCCCCTGCACATCGTCAAATGTAATGCCGAGCTCTGGGGATTCTATGGTCAGGTTACGCAGGCCATCAAGGAATTTTCCTTCAAGATTTCCTGCAGGGGGTCTGTTTTCCACTTCAATGATGGATTTATCATACACATTGAGAGCAAAATCATATTTGATGCCAACGTCCTTGGATATTTCCTCGGACAATGTTAAAAAACGACCGCCTGCAATATCACGAAAGAAGTCGGATTTGCGTGTAGCTCCCTTGGCATAAAGGGCTAGAGATTCTTCCCGCAACTGGATGAATACTTTATCCAGAACTTCATTTAATTTATCACGGACACTGTCGAACCGCTCACCTTGGGAACTACGCAGGCAGGTGGCTTTAAGATCGTCCAACTGTTCAACAAATTGCTCACGGCGAAAATTCCTCTCCAGATCATCCAGAAATTCATTTTGTTTCTCACCCAATTTCTCGTTACCGTCCAGATTTTGACGCAATAGAGTAAAACGGGCATCAATCATGGCTTCCTGCTTTGCCACCCGGCTAGCTGTGTCATAGTTCGAGCGGGAATTGGTAATCCCACGTCCGATAACTTCTCTGTCCTCGTTCATTATTACCGCTTTGGTGGTTGTTGAGCCGAGGTCAATTCCAATAAAACATTTCATGTCATTATTCCCTTTCTATACGCCCGCACGACGTTTTTGATCGATCATCTGGAAATAGCTTTCCAGACGGTTCTTGACGTTGGCAGCGGAAAAATAGCGCGGATCAACAAGATCGGTTTCAACAAATGCGGCTGGCTTGCCGGTGCGTTTTTCTACTTCCCGCATCATCATCAGTTCACCGGCGGCAAAGCTATTGCAGCTTTTGATGGAATTGATCAGCAGGCCATCAGCTTCATAATCATTAATATAGCTTTCCAGCATCCGGGTACGTTCTGGCAGGTTGCGGTTAGTGTAACAATGCATGCAATATTCAGCCAGGCTTTCCAAAGGTCGTGATGGGTCATGGCGGAAGCCAAAGTCATAAGTGCCGCCTACTTTGGTATAGGTACTGGCAACAACAACCGCACCCTCGTCATAGAACATTTTCCAGAATTCCCGCATACTGGTATAGTTAGGCGGGCCTTCGGTGACAATACGGTATTTTTCGTTTTTCATTTCACCTTCTGGAGTGATTGGCCCCTGACCGTTGGCAATTCGTTGTTCAATTTCTGCCCGCAGGGTCTTGTAATAATCCACCGCCAGATCAGTACCCCGGAAAGCGGTGAATATTGGGCCGATGTAATAGATGCCACCAAAATAGGCATCAATGGGCGAGGGCTTGTTCTTGGCCGATTCCAGTACCCAGACAAAATCATCCTCGGCCTTGGCGGAATGAGCCAGATTTTCACGTAATCGGTCTATATCAAATTTGACGCCACTGATTTTCTCATATTTGGGGATTACTTCTTCTTTCAACTGCTTGACTACATATTGAACCATAGCGTCAGTGATTTCCCCATCTCCGGTATAGGGCACATGCAGCATGGCGGTTTCGCATTTATAATCATGGCGTAGCAGTTCAAACCACTTCAGGAAAGTATAACATCCCGTATAGCTGAGCATCAGAATATCCGGCTCAGGGATAGGTTGACCTGTGGGGCCGATATTGCCTTTGCGCATCATGCCCACATCGGCTTTGACATAGGTACAGACATCTTCTGAATGGCCCCATTTTTCAGCTTCCATGATCATTCCGCCTGATTTTTTACGCAGGCCGTTCTGAATGGCGTTGATTTCAGGATAATTACCAACCATATCAAAACACATGATCAGTTCGTTCAGATTGCCGGGAACAAAGGTATAGGAAACTTTTTCACCGGTATTTTTAACATTGCCAAGGCGGTCAAAGTTGCCATCGATCATGGCCTTCTGTTTGGCCATAGAGGCGTCTTTTTGCACGTCAGTTGACGGTTTTCTCAAGGGTGCGCTCATTCTATTAACTCCAGAGTTTGATCGAATCGGCAAATGTTCCTGCCTGTTCACGGATGGGCTGCATCTGCCCGGTGTTTTCTGCGTATTTAAAGCTGATGTGGGGAATATCTGCATCATTCAACACATCCTGAAGGATGGGTCGTTCCAGCAGGGCTGGATCACAGAAGCTGGTCGCGGCAAAGATCACGCCCTCGGCATTATTTTCCTTGACCGTATCAACCAGAAACAGTCCTTTGATGTCCTCATTAGGCTCAAAGCAGGACGGCATTTTTACCGATGCATCGAGGAAGGTATAGGACAGGGCCTGCAAGGGTGGGCAATCTGTCGGTACTTCCTTGGTAAACCAGCGATTGACCAGCATATAATCATCATCGACCACATAGCAGCCTGACATTTCAATGGATTTGATCAGGTTAAGGGGCGGTTGTTCGCAGAAAGAACCGGAAATAACCACCCGGCTATTGTCCCGTTTTGGTCTGTCTTCTGCTGATGCGGCTTCGATATAATCGCTTATCAGCTGATTGTGATCTTCCACGGGGATTAGCATACCCGCACGGTTGACGAGGTAAATTTCAGACGATGGGGCAAGCCACGGCTTGTCTGAACGGAATTTATAAAGCTCGCGGGTCAGACGGCGGTTTTCATTATATACCGCGATAGAATTCTTTAAATCTTCATCAGTGACTGTAATGCTGCCAATTTTTTCCAGATCTTCTTTCAGAACATTCAGTTCGTGGATATAAAACTCGCCGCCCACATCCTTCAAATAATTTTGCGGCACATCGAAATAATGGGAATAAACATCGGGACGCAGCAACTTCCACATGCCGGACAGATTGCGGATCACATCGCAAATACTGGGAAATAGCATACCGTCGACAAAATCCAGCCGGTCGGTAAGCAGAAGCTCGATTGTGGAGCGTGGAATACGGCAGATATAGCTCTGGTAATAGGCATCGCCCTGAATAACTTCGAGACTGTCGCCGCCGCCCAGAATACCTAGCGGCAACATGCCAGCGGCATGGATGATCTCACGCGGTACATACATGGGCATGAAACCAATGACATGGCGGCCTTCTTTTGCATCTTTCCATTCCCGCGCGGCGGTGAAATCAAGATCGTCATAAAGTGCCTGACAGCGGTTAATAATATCTTCTCTGGTTGCCATATCTCAAACTTCCTTATTTGCTCTTGCCGCAGGCATCAGGCTTTCTGTAAATTCAGAAGTCCAGGGCTGACCCTGAGCCAGTGCTTGACGTAACGCAACAAAGTCAATCTCGCGGTCGCGTCCGGCGGGTTCATTAAAGGCACGGAAACCGGCTCTGGCTTCCGTCATCATGTTCAGGGCAAGCCAGGCACGGGAATTTTCCTTATTGGCATTCCAGGCGTTTATTTTTGGCTTGCGTAGTTCTTCCAGTGTCTTGGTCATGCAGTCAGGGAAGGTGCCGACAAATTTGGCACAAAATTCATCAACTTTGGCATCCAGAAGCGAAAGATCAATTTCGCCTGATTTCAGCGTTGTCTTACCTTCGGCTAAGGCGTCACCTGATTTGGATTCGCCAAGAATTATTTTGCCGTATTTATCCAGATATTGATCTGTTTCAACCAAAGGATTGGCAACAAATTCACCGTCTACCTTCAGAGCCGGGACGATGTCAGCCACGATACCCATCCGGTATGCCTTATGAGCGGACCATGGCTCACACAGGGTTCCTGACACCATTGCCTGTTCACAGCCAATCATAATAGGTAGAAAATCTGTGGCACCGCCGATAGGGGCTGAGCCATGTTTCGGTCCGGCTTGACCAAATTTCGCCAGATCATGGGTGATAGAAAAATCACAGGCCATGCCAATTTCCTGACCGCCGCCGATGCGCATGCCGTTCACCCGGCAGATAACTGGCTTGTCACAGCCTAGAATGGCGGAAACCATATCATTGAACAGACGCATATACTGGCGGTATTCTTGTGGGTTTCCAGCGTAATATTCAGCATATTCCTTGGTATTACCACCTGTGCAAAAAGCCTTGTCACCGCTGCCTGTAAAGACAACAGCCACCACATCGCGGGCATTGCTGGCTTCGCGGAAAGCGAGGATCACAGCTTTTACCATCTCTGTCGTATAAGAATTATATTGAGACGGATTATCAAGGATGATCCAATAATTATAAAGTCCTTCGACCACTTGACCATCAGAGGTTTTGGCAGGACGTTTCTCTATGATAACGCCCGGCGCTTCTATTTCTCGTACCAGATTATGATTTACCAGATCGACGGGTGACATATTATCGGCTCCTTTATTCCTGTTTTATGTCTTGGCTCTTTTTTTCTGTTTTCGGAGTTGACGAAAGGGCAAAGACTCATTAAAGTAGTAATTAAGTACCACAATACCGAATTAAAGGTCAAGGCCTGAAACGATAAATGTTAAAAAATATTTTAAGCTGAAAATATAACAGGGTTTGATTTTTGCATGAATAGAAGAAAAGGAATGAAGATATGACCAGCGGAGAGCAAAATACTTCTGTGTCAGTGGCAATGGTTGGCAGTGGCGGAGCCGGGGTGATGACATCCGGTAATATGATGCTGGAAGCGGCGACCAAGGCAGGTCTTTATGGTCTGATGACACGAACTGTTGGCCCTCAAATCAGGGGCGGTGAGGCGGCGGCCTTATTGCGGCTCGCCAGCCATCCGGTTCATTGTGTCAATGATACATTTGATATTCTGGTTGCAGTAGATTGGAAAGGTGCAGAGCGTTTTGCCGGCGAAGTTCCTCTTGGCCCGGACAGCCTGATCGTTACAGACCCGGCAACGGGCGATATTCCGGAAATTCTTACCGCCTCCGGCGCAAGGGTGGTAGAGGTTTCCATTGGCGAACTTGCTGCATCTGTAGAGGGTGGTCGGGCAAATATGGTTATTCTTGGGCTGGTAGCCGCCTTGATCGGATTTGATGAAGAACCGATAAATAAAATAATTGCCAAAAAACTTGGCAAAAAAGGTGATGACGCCGTGAAGGCAAGTCGAGAAGCTGTGAGTGCAGGATATGAAGCGGCGGCTGAAATTAAGTCACCCGTAATGGTGTCTCCGACCCAAGGCGATAAAAAAGACCGTTGGCTGATCAGCGGTAATCAGGCCGCGGGGTTTGGTGCACTCAGTGGTGGTATCAGATTTGTTGCGGCTTATCCCATAACCCCTGCTACCGAAGTTTTGGAATGGATGTCGCCTAATCTGCCGAAAGTTGGTGGCACGCTGGTACAGGCCGAAGATGAACTGGCGTCAATCAATATGGCTATCGGCGCGTCTTTTGGCGGTCGGCCATCGCTTACGGCCACATCTGGTCCGGGGCTTTCCCTGATGATGGAAGGTATTGGCCTTGCGGTTTCTTCAGAAACGCCAGTTGTGATCGTAAATGTGATGCGTGGTGGCCCGTCAACAGGAGTTCCGACTAAATCCGAACAGACTGATCTGAATATTGCGGTTTATGGACTGCACGGTGATGCGCCCCATATTGTGACAGCACCGACCTCGGTTGAGGATTGTATTTTTACCACCCAGTGGAGCGTTCATCTGGCCGAGGCCATGCAGACGGCGGCTATAGTCCTGTCTGATCAGTTTATGGGACAGGCCAGTGCGATCATTGATCCGCCTGCCAATATCAGTTTTATGGCCCAGCGGCTTGTGGAACCTGATCCGCAGGAAGGCTACTTGCGGTATAAAGTCACCGCAGATGGCGTGTCCCCCATGACCCTGCCGGGAACGCCGGGCGGGCAATATACTGCAGACGGGCTTGAACATAATACCAAAGGGCTGCCATCCACCCTGATGGAGGATCATCGGGACCAGATGGACAAACGGGACCGGAAAGTGGCTGAATTCAATTACGGCAACCATTGGGCCGATATTGAAGGTGATGAGAATTGCGAAACTGTTGTGCTCACCTGGGGGTCAACAACAAATGCGGTTCGTGAAGGCCTTGAACGCTTGAGTGCAGAAGGCATCAAATGTAAACTTGTCGCCATGCGATTGTTATCTCCGGCAGTGCCAGAACAATTTGACCAGGCACTTGATGGGGCGAAGCGGGTGCTGGTTGTGGAACAGAGTCATTCCGGGCAGTTTTTGAAATTGCTCAGGGCTAATTATGATATGCCGGGAGAAATCAGATCCTTTCGTCGGCCCGGACCGTTGATTATCCGACCGGGTGAAATAATTGACACTATTAAAGCATGGAGGGACCAATGAACGAGCTAGCCCTAAATAAATTCAAAGCCAGTGATTATAAATCCAGCCTGAAACCGGTATGGTGTCCGGGCTGTGGTGATTATCATGTTTTACTGTCTATCACTCAGGCTTTGACTAAATTACAGTTGAAGCCTGAAAATACCGCCGTGATTTCAGGAATTGGCTGTTCATCACGGATTCCGGCCTATACCAACAGTTACGGCTTTCACACCATTCATGGGCGGGGGCTTGCCGTAGCCACGGGTGTCAAGGTCGCCCGCCCGGAACTTACGGTTATAGCCGCAGGTGGGGACGGGGATGGCTTTTCCATTGGTGGCAATCATTTTCTTCATGCCTGTCGGCGCAATACGGATATGACCTATATTGTTATGGATAATGAAGTATATGGCATGACCAAGGGCCAGCCTTCACCAACCACAGACCCAAGCTGGGACAGTGCATTATCACCGGGTGGGACTGGCCTGTCGCCTTTTCATCCGTTAGTGATTGCATTGGCTTCGGGGGCTAATTTTATCGCCCGGACATTTTCCGGCGATGTGAAGAGAACAGCAAGTATTATTGCCGATGCCATTGAGCATCCTGGCTTTTCCTTCGTCCAGATATTAAGCCCCTGTGTCACCTTTAGACCGGATCAGAAAGTCTGGAAAAAACAGGTGCATAAGGCTATGGTTGAAGAAACCGATGATCCTGCAAGAGCAGCGCGGCGCCTCATGTCAGACGATGGCTTTAATACGGGCATTCTTTACCGGGGCATTAGAAAACCTTACCGTTTTTCATGTGAAGATGAAAAAGGCGACATCACGGAAATTCAGAAACAATTTGAGGTATAAGAATAATGGAAATTTTGCAACCGCCAGACTGGCCCCGACCCAAAGGCTATTCAAATGGTATCAAGGCCAAGGGTGATATGGTTTTCGTCGCGGGTCAAGTGGGCTGGGATGAGAGTGAAATAGTTGTTTCTGATGCGCTGGAAGATCAAGTCAGGCAAGCATTAAAGAATATTCTGGCCGTTCTGAAGGAATGTGATGCGGGGCCGGAAAACATCGTCAGAATGACGTGGTTTGTCACCCACAAGCAGGAATATCTGGATAAGCAGAAAGAAATTGGGGCGGCCTACCGGGAAATTATGGGCACAGCTTTCCCTGTCATGTCACTTATCCATATATGCGGACTTATCGAAGATGGCGCCAAAGTGGAAATAGAGGCGACTGCGGTAGTCTAATTAGTTAATATATTTAACGCCTGATGGATGATTAGTTATCCATTGGGTATTTTTTTGCCAAAATATAAGAAAAATTGTAGTTGACAAACAACATATATATATTTTAGGCTTAAATTAATAATAAAATTACTAATAAAGAAACATATAAAGCTCCATCATTACTGAAGCTGAAATAGTATGGTTACAAAGATACACCGTTATAAAACAGGGAGAAAAATTGTGCCTCAAAAATCCTCACCAAGAATCAAAATATTGATAAACCAATTACTTGGCTATAGTGCCTTAGCTGGTGTTATGCTTGGAACTACACTGTCTTCAGTCGCATTGGCCGAAGATGATGCAATACTTGAAGAAATTACGGTAACAGCCCAAAAACGTAAACAAAATCTGCAAGATGTAGGTATAGCACTGGCGGCATTTTCCGGTAATATGCTGGATAAGATGGGCGTTACACAAAGCTCAGAAGTGGCAGACCTTGTTCCCGGCGTACATATAAGTGGTAATCTCGCTGGCCAGAATACTCAGTTTACGATACGTGGTGTCACCCAGAATGATTTTAATGATATTGTGGAATCTCCCAATGCGGTTTATCTGGATGAGGGCTATATTGCCATTGCTCAGGCCCAGTCATTTGCCACTTTTGACATTGATCGGGTTGAAATCCTTAAAGGTCCGCAGGGGACTCTCTTTGGCCGTAATGCGACCGGCGGATTAGTGCATTATATTAGCCGCCAGCCGACATTTGATGCTGTTGAAGGATATATTGATGCCACAATTGGCATTTTTGATACCCCGGCCAATGCCGAAAGTTATGAGGTTACCGGGGCGGTAAATCTTCCTTTTTCAGAAAAGGCTGCGGGCAGATTTGCCCTTAAATATCGTACCCATGATGGATTTCTGAAAAATAACTACCCCGATGGTCAATTTGGCGGTTCACCCGGTGATGGAGCCGGGGCTGATTTAGGCGATGATGATACTTTTTCGGCGCGCAGTACTTTCCTGTTTGAGCCTAATGAGGATCTGTCAATTCGTCTGTCTGGCAATATTTCACAAAGTAATCTTGCGACCGGACCTTACCAATCCAAACCGACTATTGGCGTGTTTGAAGATGTAAATGGTACATTTGAACTTGTGAATGTTCTTGATGTCGAGCCCGGCGAAACACGCGCCTCCATAGGCCCCGGTGGTGTTGATTTAGGTTCTGATCTGGATAATGACGGTTTATTTGGCCTTAACGACCCGGATGACGCCTTTCTGACATCCCGCTTTGGGGTTGGCACTGATTTTTTTGGTTATGTTGATCCAGACGGGGAAGATTTTACTTTTTCCAGTGATTTTGCCTTTGAAGATCAGGGAAATGTAGACACCTATGGCGTCAATTTAAATGTTGCTTGGGATATTAACGAAAATATGACTTTAACGTCTATCACTGACTTTAAAGATTATGAAAAACTGCTTTTTATTGATGTGGATGCGGCCCCGGTTAATCAGGCTGCAAACTATGCGGCTGTTGATGCCACCAGCTTTACTCAGGAATTACGCATCAACGGTGAAAGCGACAAAACCCGCTGGGTCGCTGGGTTATATTACCTGAATATTGATAGTGATTCAGACAATGGATTAAAATTTCCTGCAAATGGCGTTGTTCCCGGGGCGCCTTTTGACCTTGGTTCTGATGCCCGTCTCAAGACGAATTCATATTCAGCATTCGGCCAGATAGAATTTGACATTGATGATAAATTAACCTTGATCGCTGGTGTGCGTATTATAAGAGAAGAAAAAGATTACGAATTTTCTCAAAATCTCTATTTCACCCAAAGCTCATTAGAAATTCATCAGGGAACACCGATTCAAATCGGCCCGATATTTCCGGGTGGTGTCCCTACCGCATTCACTGCCGATACTGGCGATACGCTGTGGGCAGGAAATCTTCAACTGGATTATCGACCAAATGATGATTTGCTGGTTTTCGCCGCCATAAAACGTGGCGTTAAGGCGGGGAGTTTTAATGCTCAATTGGCCGGGGGGTTGGTGATTCCCAATATAGAGAATTTCATCCCCTATGATGAAGAAATTCTTTATAGTTATGAATTGGGATTTAAAAAGACTTTCGCGGACGGCCGTGGTCGCTTTAACGGCAACTTTTTATATTATGATTATAATGATTATCAGGCATTCCTGTTCACGGGTGTTTCCGGGATTGTGGTCAATGCCGATGCTGAATATTATGGCGCTGATTTAGAAGTACAGTTTACACCACTTCCCGGATTGTTAACCCAATTTTCCGCATCCTGGATTGATGCTACGGTTAAAGATGTCCCGCTGCGTACGGGTGGCCCGATTGTGCGTGATGTTAAACCGACCTACACCCCTGAATATCAGTTTTCAGGATTAATTCGGTATGAATGGGAAGCCTTTGGAGGCATGATGTCCATATTAGGAGATGCCTCTTGGTCTGACTCTTTTTTCTATAATCTGAGAAATTTCGAAGCCGATCAGTTTGACAGTTATTTCATGGCTAATGCCCGTTTGGGATGGACCAATGCTGATGAAACATTGGAGGTGGCATTACAGGCCCGTAATCTGACCGATGCCCGCGCCGGAACACAGGGTTTTGATCTTGCCACATTATGTGGTTGTAATGAGATCGCCTTTCGTGCCCCACGCTGGTTTGGTTTCAATGTTAAAGTCAGCTATTAGTAAGCAAGCAAAGGTTTTCAAATATGCCCCAACCTGAAATGCGTGCGGTATATTATGAAGAATTTGGCTCGGCTGATGTCCTGAAAACAGGAACCATGCCGAGGCCCGAATTGAAACCGGGGCAGGTGCTGGTTCAAGTTGCTGCGGCGGCGGTTAATCCTATAGACCGAAGACTACGCGCTGGCGAGTTACAGGAATTCTTTCAAAGAGAGTGGCCTATAATACCGGGTTTTGACTTTTCTGGCCGTATTATGGAGACAGGGAGCGAGGTTTCAGGCTGGGAGCCGGGTCAGGATGTGGTTGGACTAGCATTCAGCTGGCATTTACATGGTGGAACTTATGCCGAATATATTGCAGTGGATGCTGCTGCCATTGCCTTGAAGCCACCGAGTTTATCTTATGCTGCTGGGGCGGCTTTACCACTGGTCAGTTTAACGGCCTGGCAGGCACTGGTAGAATTTTCAGATTTAAAAGCCGGGCAGACTGTTCTTATCCAGGCCGGTGCGGGCGGACTTGGCAGTGTGGCAATTTCCATAGCAAAATATTTAGGCGCTTATGTTTATACGACGGCTCGTGAACATAATTTTGACTATGTAAAATCGCGAGGGGCAGATTTTGCTATTGATTACACAACGTCTGATTATGTTGATGTCATTGGCGAAAGGGAACCGGGAGGACTGGACGTTATTCTGGAATCTTTAACAGATGAGAAGGCTATTACTGCGGCAATTCATCTTGTAAAGACGGGTGGCGCGGTGCCTTATATGAATAATCCTCCGCCCGAAATGGCTGAAATAAAAGAAAAAAATATCAAGACAGATTTTTTGCATAATCGCCCGGATGGTCAAATGCTGGGCGAAATAATGACACTATATGAGGAAAAAAAACTACCGATACCACATCTGGACATCTTGCTATTAAATGATGCCGCAGAAGCCCATCGCCGTTCAGAAAGCTGGCAAACACGAGGCAAAATCGTTCTTCATATTCATGATATGTGAAACTGTGAGAGATTCTATCATGTCAAAGAGGACCAGTTTCTTACCATATATTGAGCTGACCTGAGCGCTAAGGCATGGACAGTAAAAGTAGGATTCACACCGCCGCTAGTTGGGAATAGTCCGGGACCGGCAATGAACAGATTGTCTATGTCATGGCACTTGCCATAAGAATTGGTTACAGACTTTTCCCCATCTTCTCCCATTATTGTCCCACCCATAATATGCATGGGGCCAAGGGGGCCATTCCATGTTGTCGTCGCTTCTGCGGCTTTAAAAATTTCAATGCCTTCTTCTTTGGCGCCTTGCCACAGGGCATAAGAATCAGCATGGGATGAGTGATTCACAGTAGCCAAAGGAACACCATATTTATCCCTCTCACTGGAAAGTGTCACACGGTTTGACCGCTCTGGTAAATCCTCCACGCAAGCAGTCATGCCGCCGAAATGCTGGGCAGCATGTTGCATAAATTCAGTGAGTTTTGCTCCAAACAATGCCGGATTACTACCGCCATATCCCAGAAGATCATTGGGCTTCACTGCCTGGGCAATCATCCATTGATAACTGCCAAAGCCTAGTTTTCGCTTGTTTTTATGATCATAAGAATCCTGATTTAGCAATTGGCCGCCGGTGGCACCCATATAGGGTTCGGTCTCTGGCTCAAACAGGCCAAATACAGTTGCTGCCGCATGGCTCATGATATAGGAACCAACCAGTCCACTATGATTGGCAAGACCGTCCTCCCCGGACGCCAGAAGAAGTCGCGGGTTCTGTATGGCAAATGCGGCGAGCACGACAAGATCGGCCAGTTGAGTGATTTCCGTCCCATCCTTGGCGTGATATTTCACTCCGGTGGCCTTGTTGCCATTATTATTGGTCAGGATGCTTGTGACGGTGGCATTGTGGATGATTTTGCCACCCTGTTCTTTTGCTTTTGGTAAGTAGTGTGCAAGGGGGTTGGCCAGCGCTTTGGTCGGACATCCCGCATCACACCAGCCATCCCAGAGACATGCAGGGCGGCCTTTATAATCCCGGCTATTGAGGGCCAGAGGCAGGGGCGCTATGCTTTTTCCCAACTTGTTAAAGCCTGCCGCAATAATATCACCCTGCTGGAAGACGGGCACCGGGGGCAGGGGATAGTCGGCCCCTTCTGGCCGCCATATTTCGCTGGCAGCATCACCGGAAATACCAACTTCCTGCTGGATTTTATCATAATAGGGCCGTAGCTCGCCATAGGTAATGGGCCAGTCAAGGGCACGGCCATGTTGGCTTCTTACCTTGAAATCTTCGACATGAAGTCGAGGCCAAACTCCGAAATGATGGAGGGCAGAACCTCCGGTCCCATAGCCGGAATTAAACACATTACCGATGGGCTGTGGGCCTTTTTCCACGACAGGTACACCGGACCATTTCAGGCGTCGGGCGTCCATCTGCGAGCTGGTCAGATCATTTAGTCCTCTTTCAGGTCCAGCCTCAAGGATGAGGACTTTTTTTCCGGCTTCGGACATTTCTGCCGCGATCAGGCTACCTGCTGCACCAGAACCAACGATCACTATATCCACTTTTTCTGCATGGTTTCTCATGATCTGTCTGCCCACTCATGATCTGGCTCAATATGGGCCATATAGGGGATATCCAGACTGTCAAATGCCGCCATAGTGCCGTAAGTCACATCAATGGCATCACTGCGGAGCACAAAATAAAAGAAAGGAGCAGGGGGCGCACTGGACCATCCTTCAGGATTCTCCGTCATCATGATTGTGATGAATTCTGCCATTTGATCCGAGGTAAGCTCTGCGGGGTTTTTAGCAAATCTTTGGTTGATTGCTTTATCAAAAGCCATCAGCGCAGAAGAATAAAAGCCCTCAAAAGGTGGGTTTACCCTGAGATACTTCAAAATAAGCAGATTATCCGGTGCCGTGCTGGACAATTGGTGGTCTATATAGTGGGATAGGCCAGCGGCTTTCGCACCGGGAGCTATGCTGTCTCCCAATAAATCAATGAGGGCTGCCTGATGCGGGTTTAATAACTGAAGGGGTATTTTCTGCGTTTTCGCCTGTGCTGGCGTAAGATTGATATTCCTGTCCCCCAACAGAAAGGCCAGGGTAAATGCCCCTCCAGCCTGAGAAAAATGTCTCCGGCTGATCTTCAAAGATTTTTTTTCCCTGATAGGATCAGGAGGTTGTTTGTTCTTCATCAAAAGAGGGCCTATGGGTGGCGGCAACCATTGCGGCCTGTTCATACATGCCAGTCATGAGATCAAGAATTTTACTGCCCTTTGCCAATTGGTCATCCATGTCGCGTATGGCTTCTGTCATGTCAATCAATAGGCCTTTACGCAGTGCAACAAAACGTGCCACAACCTCATTACCGCCAGGGGTAGCCCGGTAACGCACGCCTTTGCGCCGGTTATCTGTGGATGTTTTTTCGACTAGCTTGTCGCTGGTCAATTTGCGGATGGTATATTGAATGTTGGTATTGTCGTCACGATTCAATAGCCGGGCGATTTCGGTAATGCCTTTGGGTCGGTCGCGCATGGCAATAACATTGAGTACGGCACAGTCACTGGCGCTCATACTGAAACCAGATGCCGCCACGACGCATTCCTTCATCCATCTGGAAAAGCTTTCATAGGAACGAAAAAGCGAATATTCCAGTTCGGTCAAGGCGATTTCATGTTCATTGGTGGCAAGATGCCAATGTCGGTCCAATTCCAGAGTTCCCTTTTTTACGCTGCTTTTCTTATTCATTTTTGCATCATCTGACATACTTGGTCTCACTGTTACTAATTTTCAGGGAAGCAGGTTAATCGTCCCGGGTTGAAATTCAACAGTTAATTGCAAATTATATAAAAAACAAATAACTCAATTAATTATTATAGAATGAATTAAATTGTAAAATACAATGTACTTTACAATTTATATTATATTTT
>JAJFIP010000384.1 GCA_021774875.1 Emcibacter sp. | reverse complement strand
CTGTCATGGATACCTGAGAGATTTGATTGTGCGAAGCACAACTTACCCCGTCGGTGGGATTTTTATAAAAAATCCGCTTTCCAGAGTGCCGTAATATCCTGCGGTCCTTTTTACCTGAGAGTTTCCGGGGCGGTTGCTCCTTCGGTGCCGGGCTTGAACAATTAATCTTGGACCAGTCTCTCCCGCAGGGTCTGTTGGCATGGCTGACATAATAGCCCTAATGAGGGTAGAGTCAACGAGGGAAAGACGGGATAAAGCATAAGATATTGATCATAGGCAGATTATCTGCGATAAATGTTGAAATTCAAATGGATAAATTTTAGAAAGCAAGAATATATGACTACTGTAAAAGTAATATTTTCATCTGGCTGGAAGGTAGCAATATTATTCTGGAAGTATTTCAGAAAAATTCAGTCTGCGGTCGGAACTCTGTTGTTTTTGGGACTGGTGGTGTTTCTGGCGGTATCCTTTTTTGGTGGTGACAAGATTACAGTCCCCCAGCAAGGGGCACTAGTTGTGTCGCTTGATGGTTCCTTGCAAGAGCAGAAAACCTATAATCAATCCTCTTTTCAGGCGATCTCCGGGGGTAATATAAAGCGTCAAACCATCCTGCGTCAGGTGATCAAGGCCATAGATACTGCCGCTGAAGACGACAGAATTACCACACTGATCATCAATACCAATGGTTTGGCAGGCACGCTGCCTTCAAAACTGCATTATATTGGTGAAGCCATGTCCCGTTTCCGGGCGACGGGTAAGAAAATTTACACATATGGTAATAGCTTTACTCAGGGTGGTTATCTGGTAGCCACCTATGCTGATGAGATTTACCTGCATCCTTATGGCTCAATCTTGCTTTCCGGCTATGGGTCTTATCAAAATTATTACAAGGATTTTCTTGATAAAATCAAGGTAGAGGTTCAACTGTTCCGGGTTGGAAAATATAAATCTGCCATGGAACCCTATATTCGAGGGGATATGTCACCAGCGGCAAAAGAAGCCAGTCGCGAGATGCTGGATAATCTTTGGGCGGAATATACGACCAGTGTTACCAATGGACGCGCATTGGAAAAAGACAGTTTTACAGCCAGTTTTGATATGGTTGATAAAGATATTGCCTCAGTGAACGGTGATCTGGCACAACTGGCCATGAAATATAAGCTGGTGGATGGCTTGCAGACCAGAGAGCAATGGCGGGCGTTCCTTGCGGAAAAGCTGGCAACGGATATTTCCGGTCTGTCAGATAAAATAATTGGATACAAGGCTTATCTCGAGGCAAATTCCAATGGTATTCTACCACCTAAAAATGTGATTGCTGTAGTTTATGCCAATGGTACGATTATGGATGGCAAGCAGCCTCAGGGTGTGGCCGGAGGGGACACGGTTTCCCGGCATCTGCGGGAAGCCCGGCGGAACGAAAACGTCAAGGCAGTCATTCTACGTGTCAATAGTCCGGGCGGCAGTGCCTTTGCCTCTGAACTTATTCGGCAGGAAGTTCTATTACTGAAAGAGGTTGGCAAACCGGTTGTGGTTTCCATGGGCTCACTTGCAGCATCAGGGGGCTACTGGATTTCTGCCAATGCTGACGAGATATGGGCATCGCCAACCACGATCACAGGTTCAATCGGCATTTTCGGAGTCATTCCAAACTTTGAAGGAACATTGGCCACCATAGGAATCACGACCGACGGTGTGGGGACAACGCCGCTTTCTGTTGCGGGGCTAAGCAAGCCACTTCCTGATAAGGTCAAGGCAATTATTCAAAGCACAATCGAAAGTGGCTATGATCGGTTTCTGAATATCGTTGCAGAAGGCCGTGATATGACGGTAGAACAGGTCCATGAAATTGCTCAGGGTCGTGTGTGGACCGGGAATAAGGCTATTGAACTTGGTCTGGTGGACAAGTTGGGTACTTTTGAGGATGCGGTGGCATCTGTAGCAGAGCGGGCAGAATTGGATGATTATAAAATAGCTTTCTGGGAAGACCCTATCCCCTGGGACGTAAAATTAATATCAGATTTTATGGAACGTCATGCCACTATTGGCAAAATGCTGATGACTCAGTCAAGCAGCCCACAGAAAATGCTGATGGCAAAAATCATGAAAAACCTGTCCATTTTCAGTCAGTTCAATGATCCCAACCATGCTTATGTATTATGTATCCCCTGTATGGGTGAGTTTGGTAATGGGCAATAAGAATAGGAAATTAAATTTATTCATTGCCAATCCGCGCGGCTTTTGTGCAGGTGTTGACCGTGCTATCCAGATTGTTGAAATAGCTCTGGAGAAATATGGTGCGCCAGTTTACGTTCGCCATGAGATCGTCCATAATAAATTTGTTGTCGAAGGGCTTAAAAAGCGCGGGGCTGTCTTTGTTGATGAACTTGATGAAGTTCCGGAGAATGTGCCAGTGGTTTTTTCCGCCCATGGTGTACCCAAATCCGTGCCCGAAGAAGCCCGACGCCGTCAGATGCTTTATGTGGATGCCACCTGTCCGTTAGTGAGCAAAGTTCACCGCGAAGCAGAACGCCACGAGAAATCCGGGTCTGAAATCATTATGATCGGACATGCAGGTCATGCGGAAGTGGTGGGGACCATGGGGCAGGTGGATGCAGGCCGGATCAAACTTGTGGAAACGCTGGAGGATGTGGCGGACCTTGAACTGGAAAATTCCGGCAATGTGGCCTATATAACCCAGACCACATTGTCACTGGATGATACGGCGGATATTATCACTGCCCTTAAAGCCAGATTTCCTGGAATTAAGGATCCCAGAAAGGAA
>JAJFIP010000383.1 GCA_021774875.1 Emcibacter sp. | reverse complement strand
GGCCATATTTATTTGACTTCATGCCGTCAAATACAGCCTTGCACATATTGAAGTTGGAGCTGAGATTGGTGTCCATCACCGCATCCCACATATCCTTTGTCATGCGCCCAAAACTCGTGTCGCGGGTGATACCGGCATTATTGATCAGAATATCAACCGCGCCCAGTTCCTTTACCACATTGGCGACACCTTCAGCGCAGGCATCAAAGTCGCCCACATCCCATTTATAGACCTCAATTCCGGTGGCCTCCCTGAATTTTGCGGCGGCTTCATCATTCCCGGCATATGAAGCAGCGACCACATATCCCGCTGCTTTCAGGGCTACTGAAATAGCGGCTCCGATACCACGGGTTCCACCCGTGACAAGTGCGACTCTAGACATTTATTTGTTTCCTCGTTTCAGTTGGTTTTTATAATTCAGGGCCGCTCAACACACATGGCGACACCCATTCCGCCCCCGATACACAGGGTAGCCAGTCCTTTTTGGACATCTCTTCGTTTCATTTCATGCAGTAATGTGGTCAACACCCGTGCACCACTGGCCCCAACCGGATGGCCGATAGCAATAGCACCGCCATTGACATTCAATTTATCAGCCGCAATACCAAGATCCTGTCCCACAGCGCAGGCTTGGGCGGCAAAAGCTTCGTTGGCTTCAATCAGATCAACATCGTCGATGGTCCATCCGGCCTTTTCCAGGGCTTTCTTGCTGGCTGGGACCGGACCGATTCCCATGATGGATGGATCAACACCCGCTGTCGCCCATGACTTGATGATGGCAAGAGGATTAAGACCACGCTTTTTGGCCTCATCCACACTCATCAGTATCACTGCAGCGGCCCCGTCATTTATGCCACTGGCATTGGCCGCGGTTACCGTGCCATCTTTTTTGAATGCGGGTCGCATAGCGGACAGGCCCTCTGCGGTAACACCCTTGCGGATATATTCGTCTTCGGATACCTCAACATCACCGCGACGGTTTTTAATGGTCACGGTGACAATTTCATCGGTGAATTTGCCAGCGGCCTGTGCGGCTTCGGCTTTATTTTGCGAGGTGGCGGCAAACTGATCCTGAGTTTCCCGGCTGATCTGCCATTGTTCAGCGATATTTTCAGCGGTAATGCCCATATGGGTGCCACCAAAGATGTCGGTCAGCGCATCCCAGATCATAGTGTCCTTGAACTCAGTCGATCCCATTTTCGTGCCCCCGCGCAAATGGGCAGAATGTTGGGCCTGGCTCATGCTTTCCTGTCCGCCTGCAATGACTATATCAGCATCACCACACAGGATGTTCTGAAAACCCAGTGCCACGGTGCGAAGGCCTGACCCACATAATTGATTAATACCAAAAGCTGTGGTCTCGATGGGAAGTCCGGCGTTGATAGAAGCTTGCCTTGCCGGGTTCTGTCCGGCACCTGCGCATAAAATCTGACCAAGGATAACTTCGGTAATATCTTCTGCGGGGATGCCAGTCTCTTCCAGAAGACCCCGGATGACAACCTCACCCAGATAGTGGGCCGGGACTTTGCTCAATGATCCATTGAATGATCCGACGGGGGTGCGGAGGGCGGCGATAATAGCAACTTCAGTCATGGCTTATTCCTTAAATTTTCATTTTTAAAGGGCAGAGACACATTCTGAATTACTTAGAAGCTCGTCCCAGTATGCCATCTTTATACCGCACTGCAACATAAAAAAGCAAATTATACTTTTTGACATTTCCGTGATGACCATTAGATCAGTTAAATTATATATGATACATGAAACATTTTTGCAATAGTTTCTTTTTCTAACTATAAACTGAAATATTATTTTAAGTATGAAGCTATTTTCTGCCATAAAGTTGTTTTAGCATTCTGTCCTGCAATCATGGTGACATGGCCGCCCGGGGTTTTGGTATGGGTGAAGTGGGGTAATTTTTCCTGGAGAGCCTTCGCAGATGCGGCGGGTACGATGCGATCTGATTTGGGCGTAATAATATGGCCGGGCAGGGTGAGCAGGCCGGGATCAATGGATTGTGCAGCGATGCGCCAGCAGCCTCGCTGCGGCTGGTTGTTTTGATACCAGTTGATCAGGCAGTCTCTGGCAACCATTGGCGCGAGCGATGCGCCATCATTTGCCCAATCCTCTATGGCGACAAAATTTTCGGCTGTAGTAGTTTTTGGATCGAGACGGGAAAATCTGCGAAATTTCCGGTCAGATAATGTGGGGTCCAGACTGAAAAAGAAAAGTTGCAGGATATTCATGGGAATGGCTTGGTTATTCTGAGCCAGCGGTTCCATATTCAGAAAAGTCCCGGTGATGTCTGACATATGTTGAGGCTGGTCGGCATGAAAATCCCACGGAGTTGCAATCAGGGTCAGGCTTTCCAGTATATTTTCGGATTGCAAAATCTGCGCTGCCGCTACGCTCAAATTTCCGCCCATACAATAGCCCAACAGGTGAATTTTTTTATTGTGATGACCATGTACAGCGCGGATCAGGGGGATCAGTCGATTGAGGATATAATCTTCCAGATCAAAACCCAGCTCCTCCTGCCCCGGGGCGGTCCAATCCAGCAGATAGGGATGAATATCCTGTGCTGCCAGAAAACCCATAAAGCTGTGATCCTGCTTCAGGTCAAGGATATAGGCCGGATTGACCAGAGACGGGACCGCAATGACCACTGGCGCATCATCGGGAAGATCCGCACCATAATCCCGAAGTTCTGTTGTGCCTGTTTGGCAAAAGAGGGGTACGGTTTGTGTCTTCCGCACATAAGGATGATGTTGATAGGCGTTGATACCTGCCAGCATGTCAGACAATCGGCTCTGGGATTTTTTCATGATCAGGAGCAGCGTTTCTTCCTGATCCAGCCCCGCCAATTCCTTTTGCAGTTTATCCGCCTGTTGTTTCAGCTCAGGATGCAATTGCATCCCGCCAAGCTGAAACAGGGGGAATGCAGTGGCGGCTCCGGCCCAGTTCTGGGTGGCACTTGCCACATGCAGGGCCAGAGGATGCGGACCAGTTCTGATTTGCTGTGTTTTGGCGTCTGACATATAATTACCTATAAGACATAACTATAGGTAAAACAGGCCCTAGCCGTCTTCAAGTTTAAAACTTATTTTTTCCATCACCCCTGATGTTTCAACAGCAACACCATCAATCACGCGCGGCTTATATTTATATTTTGCCACAGCCCGCAAAGATGATTTCTCAAAAGCACTATTAGTGGATTCTATAACAACAGCATTTTCAACAGCACCCATTTTATTAACAGTAAATTCTACGATGACATAACCTTCTATACCTCTTGACTGAGGGCCGCGGGGATAGGCAGGTTTAAATTTCCGTATGGGCTGAATTTCCCCGTCAGATAATCCAATACCTTTTGGCAGTATTTTATCCGCTGTGGCATTTGGTATAAGACTGCCGATCTTTAGGGTTGTTTTATTGGTATCTTTTTGAGTGAGTTTCGGCATGACAAACGGTTTTATGACATCTTTAATTATTTCAGGCTTTCTGTCTTTTACATGTGGTTTTTCGGGATCACGAACCTTGCCGATGGTAAAGGTAAAAGGTTTTATTACTTCCGGGTTTTCGAAATTATCCGGGGCGATCAGGAAATGCATGCCCAGAAATAGAAAAAATGTAATGGTAATAGCACCTAAAATGGATGTGGAATATCGTTTTATCATGGTTGTATCCTTTCGTGAACTGGCAATAGTTCTCAGGTGAGGTTCATATAAAATGAACCCTGTCTGTGGTCTGCAATAATCTATAATGAATTATGTAAGGTCTGTTCTCGGGGTAGGCGTTACGATCGCCAGGTAGCATGGCGGTTAATCGCGAAATGGTATTTGTTATGACCGTGACTATTGTTAAACATGAAACATTACCCCTATATGTTATGTAATAATATTACATTATATGAACCACGGGATATTGTCAAGAAAATATGTTCTGATTCCCATACGGTGTTTGTATATTTTATGATGTGTTATTGTCAGATGGCCTAGTTTGGTCAGAAATTTCTGCCAGCCATTTTTCCAAGGCGTCCGGGTCGGTAGCCCAATGCTTGACATTATCCTGCCATAAATCAAGATAGCGCTCTGCGATAGAGTCCATAGTGACAAGGGGGACGGTTGTTTCCTTAGGGGAATTTTTCTGGTCTGACATGGCTAAAATATACTTAATTTGCAGCTTTTTAAAAGTAAAAAGTCACTTTATCGTGTTTTTTTATTGTTGTGCAGCATTTTCTCTTGCGCTGTGCAGCATTTTTGCGTGATAGTGCAGCTTCAAAATACAAAAATTGATCGATAGGTAAAATAACGTGGCAAAAAAGAGCAGACTGGACGGCGAGAAGATTGTCATCAAGAAATATGCCAACCGGCGGCTGTATAATACTGACAGCAGCTGTTATGTGACTCTGGATGATCTGGCCAGTATGATAAAAAATGACGATGACTTTGTCGTCAGAGATGCAAAAAGCGGTGAAGATATTACCCATACCGTCCTGACCCAGATTATTTTTGAAGAGGAAAGTAAGGAAGAAACACTTCTGCCGATAAATTTTCTGCGTCAGTTGATCGCCTTATATGGTGATGGGCTGCAAAAGGTTGTGCCCGGTTATCTGGAAAGCAGCATGGCCGCCTTCACCCAGAATCAGGAAAAATTTCGTGATTTCCTGGGCAGTAACATGGCCAATTCTGCTGCTGGTGTGCCACCGATGAAACCTTTTGAGGAAATGGCCAGACAGAATATGGAAATTTTTGAAAAAACAATGTCAATGTTTTCACCTTTTGGGGCCGGTAGGGCGGCTTCCGAAGAAGAAAAGTCTGAACCCGAGCAAAATTCAAATGAGGGTTCAGATACCGGGGTAGATAGTGACCAGTTGACCGATCTCAAGGCGCAATTGGCAGCAATGCAAGCGCAGATCAATAATCTGCAAAAATAATAATATCTACATCTTAGGAGAATTAAAATGACATTATATACGGGGATAAAACATGCTGGCATGGTGGCAGCGGTGGCACTGCTAAGTGCCTGTTCAGCAGAACAATCAGCTGATGCTGACAAACAAGCTGTCCGGCAATTAGATTCAGGTGTCTTGACGGAAAATATGAATGTGGCGGTGAAGCCGGGCGATGATTTTTTTGCCTATGTCAATGGGGCATGGCTGGACAGCTACGTCATTCCTGATGACAAGGCCAGCTTTGGCAATTTTTATAAATTATTTGAACAATCACAGGCTGCTGTTAAGACCATCATTGAAGAATCAGCCAAGGGGGATAATCCTACCGGTTCCAATGAACAGAAGGTCGGAGATTTATATAATTCCTATCTGGATATGGACAAGCGCAATGCCGCTGGCATCACACCTCTGATGGCAACTTTTGCCGAAGTGGATGCCTTAGCTGACCATAAGGCACTAACTGCTTATTTCGCCAAATCCATGCGATCCGGTTTCGGCGCACCGTTTAATTTTTACGTTAATGGTGATTCCAAAGACCCAACTAAATACGCAGTCTATAATTCTCAATCCGGCCTAGGGTTGCCTGACCGGGAATATTACCTGAAAGAGGATGACAAATCTGTCGACATCAGAGCCAAATATATTGCCCATATGGAGAAGATGCTCACCCTCGCGGGCATTAAAAATGCTGCGCAGCATACTGCAGCAATTATGGAACTGGAAACAAGTCTTGCCAAGGTTCATTGGAAGAAAGAAGATAACCGGGATACGGTTAAAACCTATAATGTGCGTGATCGGGCGGCCTTAGCTGAAATGATGCCAGACTTTGACTGGGATGGATATTTTGCTGCTTTCGGGAAGCCTGATATAGCGGATATGGTTATCTCTCAACCAAGCTATTTTGAAGCACTGAACGGGATAATTACGTCCACAGATATGGCTATCTGGAAAGTCTATTTCAAATGGCTAACTCTTAATAGATCGGCGAGTTTTCTGAATGCGGAGCTGGATCAGCAGAATTTTGATTTCTATTCCAAGGTCCTGCGTGGGGTTCCAAAGCAACAGCCACAGTGGAAGCGTGCGGTAAGAACAGTGAATCGTAATCTTGGTGAAGTCATTGGCAAGGTTTATGTTGCGCAGCATTTTGTCCCCGAAGCTAAAGAAAGAATGATGACTTTGGTAGGAAATCTGTCCAAGGCCTATGAAATCAGTATTAAAAATCTGGATTGGATGGGTGAAGATACCAAGGTAAAGGCCCTTGAAAAACTAGCTAAATTTACCCCTAAGATCGGCTACCCGGATATTTGGAAAGATTATTCCGCGCTGGACATCAAGGGTGATGACCTGTTTGGAAATATTGTAAGGTCCAATCAGAGCGTCCATGACAGACAAGTGGCCAGACTTGGCGGACCGATTCAAAGGCATTTGTGGTTTATGAACCCGCAGACCGTCAATGCCTATTATAATCCATCCATGAATGAGATTGTTTTCCCCGCAGCTATCCTTCAGCCGCCTTTCTTTGGAATATCCACGGATGATGCGGTGAATTACGGTGCCATTGGTGGTGTGATCGGTCATGAAATCGGCCATGGTTTTGATGATCAGGGCAGCACCTATGACGGTGATGGGGCATTGAAAGACTGGTGGACCGAGCAGGATAAGGAAGAGTTTAAAAAACGTACCGGCTCATTGGTGGCACAATATAATGGCTTCAAGGTTTTTGATGATCTCAGCGTTAATGGGGAATTTACTCTGGGCGAAAATATTGGTGATCTTGGCGGCTTGAGCATTGCCATCAAGGCTTACCGTATTTCCCTCGATGGCAAACCCGCCCCTGTTATAGATGGCCTGACAGCGGAACAGCGTATCTTCATCGGCTGGGCACAGGCTTTCATGGGTAAGATGCGGGATGAGGCCGCCCGTCAAAGGATAGCCACAGACCCCCATTCCCCGTCCCGTTTCAGGGTCAATGGCGTGGTGCGTAATATTCCTGAATTTTACGACGCTTTTGATGTGAAGGAAGGTGACAAGCTTTATCTTGCTCCTGAGGACCGGGTTAAAATCTGGTAATACTAGCTTGGGTCTTTGATAAGCCTTCTGATGGCAAATCTTGCCGGATGAAGGCTTTCATAGACTGGCATGGGAACCGGGAGAGGTTCGCCAGCGATCAGGGCCGCCATTATATCACCAAGCAAAGGGGCTGACATAAATCCGCGTGCGCCTAGACCTGATACAATATAAAGATTTTCATGGTAGGGGGCTGGCTCAAATTTTTTATGCTTTGGCCCATGTTTCAACATTTTGTAAGTTGTTTGATATTGATCTATATCAGGAACCGGGCCGCACAGTGGCAAATGGTCGGGGCTATATGCGCGGATGGCGCAACGGCCCCCGGTGACACTTCTATCCTTTATCCCCGGCCATAAATCTTCAGCATTTTTGAGGTTTTCCCGATGATCGGCCTCTCGGATGTCCGTGTCAGAATCATCCCGGCCAAAACTCGCCCCTGTGATCATGGTCATATTACCGTTAAGATTAAGGGGTGGGACAAGATAACCCCTGCCACATAATATCTGTTCCGGGGGAGTTGTATATTTTTCAGCATCCAGCAAGGTGATCTGTCCCCTGACCGGATCAAGGGGCAGTTGATTTGTTTCCAGAAAATGACTGCTCGTCGGTCCGCCGCATATGACCACCGCATCTGCATTTTCACGGGCAGCCACCGGACTGATATTCTTGCCGCTAATGATATTAAGACTGGCGGCAAGAATATCCCTGATTCTAGGTGGTGAAATGGCCCCGCAGTCCGGGTAGTGAAGCTGATCTTCCCCGGTAAATTTTGTCAAACCCCGGATCAGGAATATGTCTGGATCAAGTGTGCGAAAATAATCGAGCGCATGGAGTAGCGCGGCCCGGTAAAAAACTGCCTCTGCACCATTTCCCTTATTAAGATAGGGGTCTAGAATTCCAGCAGGATTGCCCGATGCCTGATTCATTACCTGGCTGTCACGCTCATATATGGTCACCCGGTAGCCAGAATTTTGCAGGGCTAGACCTGTGGTCAATCCGGCAATACCACCGCCGATAATGGCGATACTGCTGGCTTTTGCCAAGGGAGTTGGGCGACGGTACCAGGGTTTGGTTTTAACTGAGGCAGGGCCGGTAAATACGCCTTGCAATGATTCACGTTTTTTACCGAAGCCGTCAGACTTTTGCATTTGAAAACCCGCGGCCTCCAACCCCCGGCGGACAAATCCGGCGGCAGTAAAAGTGGTCAGTCGGGCCTTGGGTGCGGCCAGTTGAGCTAAATGGGAGAAGACTTCCACTGACCACATATCCGGGTTGCGGCTCGGGGCAAAACCATCCAGATAGAAGGCATTAACAGTTGCATCAAGCTGTTTCAGGCAGGCAGCACTTTCGCCAAATAACAGTAGTAATTTTATCCGACCTACAAATAATTTTCTTTGGTGAAACCCTTCTGTAGCAGGGGCGTATTTTTCCAGTATTTCCTGTTTTTCCCTGAATAACTCAGGCCAGTATGACAGGGCGCGGTCTATATCTTCCTTTGTCAGAGGGTGTTTTTCCGTGGCAATATAAGTCATTCGGGCATCTGGCGGAGCGGTCTTTAACCATTCATGGCAGGTCATGGCAAAATTTAGCCCGGTGCCGAAACCATTTTCCAGCAGGGTAAAATGCGTCTCATTCTGCCATATTTCAGGATCACCAATACCCGTCAGGAAAACGTGACGACTTTCCAGAAGTCCGTCTTCGGGGGAGAAATAAATATCCCCATAGCGTCTGGAGGCAGGTATCTGGTCATTTTGCCAATAAAGGTCTTTGCTTGTCATCATTCAGCTACTATTCTGTAATGGCCCGGACAAAATTGCGCTATAACAGAAGGAAAAACAATTGAAAAATATTTTGCTGTTCATTTGTATGATGGCAGGCTTGAGCATGGCAGCACAGGCCCGGGAAAATAAACGACCTCTCGTACCCTGTGCCCATCCCATGTTCAGGGCACTGGATTTCTGGGTCGGCGACTGGAAAGTATATCACCGGGAAAGCGGCGAACTTGCTGGCTTTGACCGGGTGGGTCGTATTCTGAAGGGATGCGCCATCCAGCAAAGCTGGGTGTCTCTGGACGATCATTTTTCTTCGCCCACGGTGCCGTTTCGTATGAACGGGAAAAGCCTGACCGCCTTTAACGGCGAACAGTGGGTCCAGTTCTGGGTGGATAATCAGGCCGGCTCCCAGATAATCAAAGGCGGGTTTGAGGATAATAAGCTGATCCTGAAGTCACAAACTCCCATATTGGGACATATATATAAACTGACTTGGGAAAAGAAGAAAGATGGCACGGTGCAACATATTGCCCGGCGTAGAAAAGTAGATGAAGAGAAATGGCAAGTCCTGTTCGATTTTATTTATCGCCGTAATATAAGCGAAATGCCCCTTCCAAAACAAGACTAGACCTGGGCTGATACAGATATATTTTATGTTATCTTTACCCTTTGTCAAGGAAGCTGGGTATAGAATACCCTCCGTATCAATAGGATAGGTACAAGGACGAAAACGGATATAGGTATGATCAGAAATTTTTTAAAGATAAATATTCTGCTTTTATGCTGTATATTTCTGGCCTCTTGCGGACCAACAACCGGTAGGGGAACGTCTGGGATTGTGTTGGGTTCAGCCCCGCCACCGCCAGACCCCGGGCCGACAGATTTTAATACCGTTGAATATCGTAATAATTATGGTCTGCCCCAGATAAATGCTATTACTGCCTACGAAAATGACGCGACGGGGCAGGGCATAACCGTTGCTGTCATCGATTCAGGTATTGATATTGATCATTCGCAGATTGCGGCCAATATTCATGCGGACAGCACTAATATTGTAACCGGGAATAAGGCCGACCTGAATGATATTGATGGTCATGGCACGGCGGTAGCGGGTGTCATTGCCGCCATTCGCGATCCGGCTAACAATAGTAGTACCAATACCCACGGCGTTGCCTTTGATGCAGAAGTAATGGCAATTAATGCAGCTACTATTGGGTCTTGCCAGGAGATGGATGGCTGTTCTTTCTCTGATCACGCGATAGCCGCCTCAATTGATTATGCCCGGGAACGCGGGGTAAAGATTGTAAATATCAGTCTGGGTGGAGATAGTTTCGTTTCCCCGGTGTTGGTTGATGCCTACAAGCGGGCCGTTGATGCCGGCATGATCATAATAATTGCCGCAGGAAACCGTGAAGATGAAGATACCGACCTGGATGTGTCCCAGCCGGAAAATTCAGCAGCCGTGGCCTGGGCCGATTGGGCCAATGGCCAGATAATCGTGGTTGGTGCCGTCGGCCAGTCTGAAAGTATTACAGATTTCAGTCATCGGGCAGGAAATGTCGCCAAAGATGTTTTTCTGGTGGCGGCAGGGGAACGTATTTTGACACTTGGTGAGAATGGCGGGTTCTTTCTGTGGAGCGGCACGTCCTTTTCCACACCCCATGTTGCCGGGGCTGCAGCTTTGCTTATGGATGCCTTTCCCAATTTAACCGGTAAACAGGTGGCTGACCTGCTGTTCACCACAGCGAAGGATCTTGGCGACCTTGGCGTGGATACAATCTATGGCTGGGGTCTGATTGATCTGGAGGAGGCATTTAAGCCTCAGGGAACCCAATCCATAGCCGTAAGAACCGTAGCGGGTGAGATGGCGGTCATCTCTATGGCGGGTAGTGCCCTTCTTGGCGGAGAAGCCTTTGGTGAATTTGCCGGCTTATCTGCGGGCTTTAGTGACACTATGATGCTGGATGGATACGAAAGATCCTACCGGGTTGATCTTGGCCAGCGGGTCTTTAGCCAGGGAGAGACCATCCGGCTTGAATCACTTATCGGGTCCAGAAGAGGTAACCATACATCAACACTTCAGCTTGACACTAATGCACGGCTCAGACTTTCCTGGACCGAAGACTGGCGTTTTCAGGAAGTGGATGAAAATTATTTCTCTCATCAGAATACAGCCAAAAACAGATCTAATAATTTGCGGATGAATCTGGGCCTGTCGATGGGTATGGGCAGGGAGATAACTTTTTCTCAGGGCCTTTCCCTGAAAGAAGCCATTGAGGATTATGATCAGGATGAGTTTCTGACCATTGGCAAACAGGATTTTGTTGCCCTCATTGGCCGCAACGACAGCCAGAGTGCTATATTTGGACAGAAACTAAGCTCAAAAACCAGTCTGGATCTGGTTGTTGGGCATGGCGGTGCTACATGGCAGCAGTATAACATGAAAGCGGATACCTATGTTATGATGGCAAGGCTGGATCATGGCCTGACCGAATCAGTAAATATGGGTTTTGACCTTGGCATGATGAATGAAAAGGGCAGCGTTCTGGGCAGCTTGTCCAAGGGGGCTGTCTCTCTGGGTAAGGGAGCGACCACAAGTTTTATCACGGGCAGATTTAAGTGGGATATTGGCAGGGGCATGAATTTCTTTGCCAAGGCATCTTATGGTCTGACAAATGTTATCGCGGCAGATTTAAGTCTGGTGGAACAGATAGACAGCTTGACGTCGGGAAGTTTTTC